>JAPLOJ010000083.1 GCA_026400795.1 Alphaproteobacteria bacterium | reverse complement strand
TCCACGAACATATCCTGCTGCAGTTCCGCGAGCCATTTATTGGACCGCGTTTCTTCCCCGCCGCCTTCATATTCAACCAGACGCCCGGAAGTCAGGATGATCGGGAAATTCGGCGCCACCTGGTGCGAACGGTTCTGCACCGTCTGCCCCAGATGCGGCAGGCGGAAGCCGCGCCGATCCGGCAGCGTCGGATATTGCGCAATCAAATCCGTGCGCGGCGTATAAATCGGTTCACGATGCACCGGCACAGGATCAGGCAGGTTCCAAGCCACAGCGCGCGCCTTGGCATTGCCGTAAGCCATCACGCCGTGATTCATGGTGATGCGAATGATCCCCATGGAAAGATCCGTCGCCCAGGAAGCAGTGCCACCCTGACGCGCGAGTGATGCGCGCTCGGCATCAGTATACTCCGCATCCCAGCCAAGGCGCTGCATCACGGCCGTGGTGAATTCCGGATAGCCATCGGTGATTTCCGAGCCCTTTGAATAGGACCCTTCCGCGAGAAGCGTCACACCATTGCGTTCCACGCCAAAGCGCGCGCGGAAAGTGCCGCCGCCTTCCTTCACATGCAGGTTGGTATTGTAGAGGATATGCGTGCCCGGATGGCGCATTTCCGGCGTGCCCCAGCAGGGCCAAGGCAGGCCGTAGAAATCGCCCTTGATTTCGGCCGGTGCATCCGCCTTGGCGCGCAAGGTCACCAGATCGAACTTGTCCTGGTGCGCCATATGCGCCTTCAAGCGTTCCGGCGATTGGCCCGTATAGCCCGTGCTGATCGCGCCGCGATTGATCTCCCGCAGGACGCTTTCGGGTACTGGTTCCTGGCCGCGCACCTCGATGCCCTTGAACATGTCCGCCTGGAAGCGGATTGGCATATTGCGCTTTTCAGCCGCCTTATCGAGCGCGCCGGCGAGGCGATACATCACCTCATAGTCATTTTTGCTCTCGAAAATCGGCTTCACCACCTGATCGCCCCATTGGACGGAACGGTTGGAAGCCGTGCGGCTGCCCGCGCATTCAAACTGAGTGCAGATCGGCAACAGATAGGTGTTTTCCTTGCGGTTCGCGAGAACGGCGAAGGTTGTCGGATGCGGATCGGCCACCACCAGCAGATCAAGCGCTTCGAGGCCTTTCACAGCTTCCGGCATGCGCGTGACCGTATTGCCGCCATGGCCGAAAACGACCATAGCCTTGAAGTTATCGCGCTGCTGCACCTGATCCCTGGGCAGCGTCACGGCATCGAAATACCGCGTGGTCGGGATGCCAGGCGTGCCCATCATGGCGGGGCTATCAAAGCGCGCCACCATGGATTCATAAGGCACATTCCAAACGCGCGACCAATGCCGCCAAGCGTTTTCGTCCAAGCCGTAATAGGCCGGCAGTGTCGTGACATCGAGCCCGAAATCCGTTGCCCCCTGCACATTGCAGTGCCCGCGGAAGATATTGGCGCCCGTGCCATCGGAACCGACATTGCCGGTAGCCAACAGCAGGATAGAGAAGGCGCGCACATTGGCGGTGCCGACGGTTTTCTGCGTCGCACCCATGCACCAGATCAGAGTCGCGGGCTTTTGTGTCGCGAACATTTCCGCGACCTTTTTGAGCTGCGCGCCCGGCACGCCGGTCACACGCTCAACCTCGGCGGGGTTCCACTTGGCGCATTCGGCGCGGATTTCATCCATGCCATAGACGCGCTGGCGGATGAATTCCTTGTCTTCCCAGCCATTGGCGAAGATGTGGTGCAGCATGCCCCAAATGATGGGGATATCCGTGCCCGGGCGAATGCGCACATATTCATTGGCATGCGCGGCGGTGCGGGTGAAGCGCGGGTCAATCACAATCAGATTGGCGCGATTCTGTTCCTTGCCAGACAGCACATGTTGCAGGCTGACCGGATGCGCTTCCGCCGGATTGCCACCCATGATGATCATGGTTTTCGAATTGCGGATGTCGTTATAGGAATTGGTCTGCGCGCCATATCCCCAGGTATTGGCAACACCCGCAACCGTGGTCGAATGGCAAATACGCGCCTGGTGATCCACGTTATTCGTGCCCCAGAAGGCCGCGAATTTGCGGAACAGATAGGCCCATTCATTGGAGAATTTGGCGCTGCCCAGCAAGAAGGTGGAGTCAGGCCCGCTTTTCTGCCGGGTGTCCATCAGCTTGTCGGC
>JAPLOJ010000120.1 GCA_026400795.1 Alphaproteobacteria bacterium | reverse complement strand
GGATCTTCCCTGGCCAGAATTCCGCACCCTGCCGGCCAATACCGTTGCGGTATTGCCAGTAGGTGCCATTGAACAGCATGGGCCGCATCTGCCTGTGGCGGTGGATACCGCGATCAATCAGGGCATTGTTGCGCGCACGCTGAAGGTGATCCCGGATGATCTGCCCGTGCTGGTGTTGCCCACGCAAGCCGTGGCGCTTTCGGTTGAACATTTGCGCTATCCCGGCACCATCACCACAAGTGCTGAGACGCTGATCGCGCTGATCTGCGATATCGGCGCTTCGGTTGCGCGCGCGGGCGTGAAGCGATTGGTGTTTCTGAACAGCCATGGCGGCAATGTCTCGGCGCTTGATATCGCGGCGCGGCGGTTGCGCATTCAGCATGGGCTTTTTGTGGTGAATGCCATGTGGGCGCGCATGGGCAAGCCGGAGGCGTTGCGAGACCCGGTGGAGGCACGCTTTGGCATTCATGCGGGGCGCGATGAAACGGCGGTCATGCTGGCGCTGCGGCCTGATCTGGTGCGCATGGATAAGGCGCGCAATTTCGTCAGCCGTTGGCAGGGCGTTTCCGCCGATACACCAAGCATGGCGCCGGATGCCGGCGCGCCGCCGGCCTGGCAGGCGCAGGATCTTGGGCCGGCGGGTGCGGTGGGGAATGCTGCCGCTGCGACAGTTGAAATTGGTGAAGCACTGCTGGACCACGCCGCGCAACGCATGGCAGCACTTTGGCAGCAGGTTGCCAACATGGATGTTTCCACTTGGCTAGATGGGGAGCCCAATCCCGATGCCTGATATCGCTGCTTTCACCGCCGAATTGGCCGGGGTTGAACAATCCACCGATGCCGCGTTGTTGCGCCAGAAAAGCAGAGACTTCTATTGGTATAGCCCCATCCTGAAGCGCCAATTGGATGGCAAGCGCGCCGATATCTGGCTGCGCCCGCAGAACGAAGATGAAGTGATGCGCATCCTGAACGCTGCGCGCCGCCATGGGGTGCCTATTACGGTGCGCGGCGGTGCGACGGGTAATTACGGTCAATGCGTGCCGCTGAATGCCGGCGCGGTATTGGATACCACGGCGATGACAGCGCCCATCGCGCTGAAGGATGGCGTGCTGGAAGCCGAAGCCGGTGCGCGCATGATTGATCTTGACCTTTGGGCGCGCGAACGCGGTTGGGAATTGCGGCTTTGGCCCAGCACCAAACGCACCGCGACCATTGCCGGGTTTGTCGCAGGTGGTGGTGCGGGCGTTGGCGGCATCAGCCACGGCACCATGCGCGAGCGTGGCAATTTGCTCGGCGTGCGTGTGGCGACATTGCAAGACCCGCCCGCGCTTCTTGATTTGGAAGGTGATGCGGCTAATCCAGTCAATCGCACCTATGGCACGACGGGGGTGATTACGCGGGTGCGCCTGCCGCTGACGCCGGCGCAGGATTGGCGCGATATCGCGGTGGTGTTTTCGGATTTCGCCGCGGCTGGGCGTTTTGCGCTGGCGCTCGCTTTCGCTGATGGCATCCCCAAGAAAATGTGCGCCGTATTTGATGCGCGCCTGCCGCCTTTCTTCCGTGCCATCGCGGATGTGGTGCCGGCGGATCATGCGCTGGCTTTGGTGATGGTGGCACCTTCTGGCTTGGTTGCGCTGCGCGATATGGCGCGCGAACATTCCGGGCGGATTATGGCCGATCAGGATACGGTGGCGGCCGAACGCGACCCGGAAGCGACTCCCTTTTATGAATATTGCTGGAACCACACCACGCTGCAGGTGTTGAAGCGCGATCGTGGCGTGACCTATCTGCAATGCCGCTTCCCTTTTGAAGGTACTTTGGAATCGGTCGAGAAAGTGCGCGCTGCCTTCCCGGATGAGGTTTGGATGCACACGGAATGCGTGCGCTTTGGCGGGCGCACCACCATGACCGCCCTGCCTGTCATTCGCTGGAAGGATGATGCGCGGCTTGCTGAAATCATGGCCGGTTTTGAAGCGGCGGGGGCTGGCATTGCCAATCCGCATGTCTTCACCATTGAGGAAGGCTCTGGCTATCGCCGCGTGCCGGGGGATCAGCTTGGCTTCAAGCGCCGCGTTGATCCGCTGGGGCTGTTCAATCCCGGCAAGATGAAAAGCTTCGATGAACCAGAAAGTGACGCCGCATGACGCATGATGTTGCTGGCCTGATGGCCGCGCTGCCTGATATTTGCTGGGTGACGGATGCCGCGCTGGTACGCCAACGCAGCCGCGATTTCTTCTGGTATAGCCCCGTGCTGAAACGTCAATTGAATGGCGTGAGCGCGGATGTGGTGGCTGAAGCGCGTGATGAGGCTGATGTGGTGCGCATTTTGGCCGCCTGCCATGCGCGCCGAATTCCCGTGACGCCACGCGGTGCCGGCACCGGCAATTACGGCCAGGCCATGCCGCTGCAGGGCGGCGTAGTGCTGGATGTATCCGCGCTGGATAAGCTGCTTTGGGCCAAGCCCGGCATCATGCGTGCGCAAGCCGGCGCCAAGCTGATTTCCTTGGACGAACAAACGCGCCAGCAAGTGGGCGGCGAATTGCGCTTTCATCCTTCCACCAAACGCACCGCGACCATTGGCGGCTTTGTCGCCGGCGGTTCCGCGGGTGCCGGTTCCTGCATGTGGGGTTCCTTCCGGGAGCCAGGCAATGTGCTGGGATTGCGCGTCATCACAATGGAAGCCACACCACGCATTCTGGAATTGCGTGGTGGGGAGATTGAAAAAGCCAATCACGCCTATGGCACCAATGGCATCATCACCGAGGTCGAGATGCCCCTCGCCCCCGCCTATGATTGGGTGGATGTGATGATGGCCTTCCCAAGCTTCATGGAAGCCGCGCGTTTTGCGGAAGCTGTCACGCTGGCTGATGGCATTGTGAAGAAGCTTGCGACAGTGGTCGCCGCGCCCGCGCCGCAGCAATATTTCCGCCATTTCGAAGGCCGCATTCCTTCGGGCATGAGTGTTGCGCTGCTGATGATCGCAGCCCCCTTCCTGGAAGCCTTTGAAGCGCTGAAAGCCAAGCATGGCGCGACGCAGGCGGAGATTTATCGCTGCCCCACGGAAGAAGCGGCGGTGCCGCTTTACGAACATTCCTGGAACCACACCACGCTGCAGGCTTTGAAAATTGATCGCGGCATCACCTATTTGCAAACGCTGTTTCCGCCGCCGGGCCACATGGCTTTGGTGGAAAAAATGGAAGCGCTGTTCGGTGATGAAGTGCCGATGCATCTGGAATTTGTGCGTTTCGGTGGGCATGTCACCTGCTTCGGCCTGCAATTGGTGCGCTATACCAGCGAAGAACGCTTGGCCGAGATTATTCGCATTCATGAAGCCAATGGCTGCCCGGTCTTCAACCCGCATGCGTTCTCGCTTGAAGAAGGCGGCATGAAGCGCGTGGATGCGCGGCAATTGGCCTTCAAGAAGGAAGCCGATCCGCTTGGCCTGCTCAATCCCGGCAAGATGCTCGCCTGGGATGATCCGGAATGGTCGCCCGATCGCCCGCGCACGCATTACATGTATGGCGACCCGGATGCGCCGGAAATTGAGGAAAAACTGGAATAGGACATCGCCATGCGGGTGCTGCTGCTCCATTGCCATCCGCGGGCGGAGAGCTTTTCGGCAGCACTCCGCGACACAGCGCGACAAGCGCTGGAAGCCGCCGGACATCAGGTGGAATGCCGTGATCTTTACGCGGAGGGTTTCTCGCCCGCCTTGAATGCTGCGGAACATCGCGACTATCTGGACCCTTCCAGCCATCCGCCGGATGTCGCGGATCATGTCGCTTCCTTGCAAAAGGCTGAGGCGCTGCTGCTGGTCTATCCCACTTGGTGGTATGGGCCGCCGGCCATGCTGAAGGGCTGGTTTGATCGCATCTGGGCGCCGGGTATTGCCTTCAAGCTTGGTGATGGCGCGATTGAACCGCTGCTGACCAACATCACGCGCATCGACGTGGTCACGACTTATGGCTCACCGCTGTGGCTGTTGTGGGTGATTGGCTGGCCGGACAAGAAGCTGATCAACCGCGGCCTCAGGCGGCTATGCGCGCGTGGCTGCCGCGTGGAATGGCTGATGCTGACGCGCATGGATCAGCGCACAGCGCCGGAGCGCGCGGCGTTTCTGGCGAAGGTGAAGGCGCGGCTCAGCCGGTGGTAGCCGGGATTACGTGATCCAATTCCCGCCAATCCGGCACTTCCGCGTCCAGCACTTTCCCATTGCGGAGTACAATCCGATCCGATTGCGGGCGTGACAGAAATTCGGTCATGTGCCGCGCACGGAACAG
>JAPLOJ010000062.1 GCA_026400795.1 Alphaproteobacteria bacterium | reverse complement strand
CGCTTGGCCACTTACGCCATGTGGTGGATCCGCGCGGCCATTCAAGAATACATCCTGCATTCCTGGTCGCTCGTGAAAAGGGGCACCACGGCCGCGCAGAAGAAGCTGTTCTTCAACCTGCGCCGGCTGAAGGCGCAGATGTCTGCCCTGGAAGAAGGCGATTTGCAGCCCGAACAAGTGGCCAAGATCAGCCATGTGCTGCAAGTGCCGGAACAGGACGTGATTTCGATGAACCGGCGCCTTGCGGGCGCCGATAACAGCCTGAATGCCCCGCTGCGCGCCGATGGCGAAGGCGAATGGCAGGATTGGCTGGTTGATGAAAGCGAGAATCAGGAACAGGAACTCGCCGAACATCAGGACATGTCAAACCGCCGCGAATTGCTGAGCGGCGCGCTGAAGACGCTAAATGAGCGTGAACGGCATATCCTGATCGAACGCCGCCTGAAGGAAGAACCGCCGACGCTGGAAGAACTTTCGCAGCAGTACAACATCAGCCGGGAACGCGTGCGTCAGATTGAAGTGCGCGCCTTTGAAAAGCTGCAAAAATCCATGAAGCAGCAGATCATGGATCGGCGGCTGACGATCGGCTGAAGCCCAGCCGCCGCTCATTGGCTTCAACGCGGCTGACAATTTGCAGCAGCTTTGGCGCGGGGGGGGCAACCGATGGGCGCACAGATTGCGGGGCGGCGCGCCAAGTATCCGACGCTGGCGGCCTAACGCTTCATTTTACTCGGCGTGATCCATTGTGCCGGATCACGCCGATGATGCCTTCAGCCGCGCAAACCAAGCCGGTTCACGCGCGCTTCTTCCTCATCAATCGTGCGTTTCATGAAGGCGGCATAGTCCGTCGGGTTCAGATATTCGACCGGCATGTCCAACCGATCGAGTGTTGCAAGATGCGCCGGATCATTCAGCGCCGTGCGGAAACCCTGATGCAGTTTTTCGATAACATCCGGGTCCATCCCGGCCGGACCCACCAGCCCATAGGGTGAGGTGATCACCATATCCTGATAGCCAAGATCAAGCAGCGTCGGCACATCCGGCAGCTTCCTGCTGCGCTGGCGTGTCCAGACATTCAGCGCACGCAGCCGGCCTTCGGTGATCATGGGCAACGTGCCGGAACCGGTCGCGCAGGCTTCGATATGCCCACCGAGCAGGCTTGGCACGGCATCGCCTTCGCCGCGGAAGGGCACATGGACTATGTCCAGGTTCTCGCGCGTGGCGAGATCAACATTCGAAAGATGCGGCGTGCCATTGGCACCCGTATTGCCGATGCGTATTTCACCCGGGCGGCGGCGGGCATCAGCCACAAGATCAGCCCAGCTTTTATACGGGCCATCGCCGCGCACGCACATGATGAACAGATAACCGGTCAGATGCATGATCGGTGTGAAATCAGTGCGCGGATTGAAGGACATGCGCTGCATGAAGGGCAGCCGCAGGGCCGGTAGCGGAATTTGCGCGATGGTATAGCCATCAGGCCGCGCCCTTGCGACGGTGGCGGCGGAAAGCGTAGCACCCGCGCCGGGGCGATTTTCGGTCAGCACCTGCACGCCAAAGGCGCGGGATGCGGCTTCGGCAAAGGCGCGCATCTGCACATCGGTGGCACCCCCTGGCGGGAAGGGGACCAGCAGCGTGATGGGGCGCGATGGAAAGCTTTGCGCTGCCGCAAGCCCCGGCGCGATGGCAGGTGCGGCGAGTGCTGAGAGAAGGATGTGCCGGCGTTTCATGTTTTTGCTCCCTGTTTTTATTGTGTGTCGTTGAAAGCCCATATTCTATTCGGGCTGAATCCCCGCCGCAGCCACCACTTCGCGCCATTGCGGAATTTCCTGACGCAGCCGCGCTGCCAAAGGTGCTGGCCCATTCAGCAGCAATTGCGAACCGCGATCCGCCATGCGGCGCGAAAGATCGCTCTCCGGCGCCGCCAAGGGCGCCAATTCCGCGAGCAGCCGCGCGATGGGCTCCGGCGGCATAGCTTTTGGCGCCATCAGTGCGAACCAGAAGGGCACGCTGTAGTACGGCACTTGTTCGATGATGGCAGGCACATCGGCCAGCAATGGCGCACGCGTGGTGCTGGTGACGCCAATCGGGCGCAGTGTGCCAGCGCGCAAATGCTCAAGCGGGATCGAGACATCGGTGATGATGCTATCAATATCGCCAGCGAGCAGCGCATTCATCGCAAGTGTGGCGCCGCGATAAGGCACATGCAGCAATTCAATCCCGGCGCGCTGCATCAATAAAGCGCCGGCCAGATGTGTGGCGGACCCCACACCGGAACTGCCCCAGGAAACCTTGCCCGGATTGGCTTTGGCGCGTGCGAGATAGGCCGCCAAATCTGACGGGCCATTCGGCCGGCCCGAAATCAGCAGCGGCGCATCGGTCACCAAAGTCACCGGTTGCAAATCCGTCAGCGGATCAAGCCCCGGATCGCGCCGCATGGCGGGCAGGGTTGCGATGGAAGATGAGGTGATCAGGAAGCTGTGATTGTCGGTGGCCTGCGCGACATATTGCGCGCCGAGTGAACCGCCTGCCCCGGCGCGGTGTTCATATATCACCGGCTGACCCAGGCGCGGGGTCAGGAATTCCACCATGAAGCGCGCGGGGATATCCTGCGGCCCACCAGGCGCGAAGGGGCTGATCAGCCGCACGGGCCGATTGGGCCAGGCTTGGCCTTGCGCCAAGGCGGGCGCGGCAAGGCTTGCGCTGGTAACAGCAAAAAAGGCACGACGTGTTGCAACTGACATGGCCTTGCCTTTCCTTATCCCAAACAACGCCGATAAAGCGCGATCAGCCTTTCCCAATGGCGCTCAGCCCCAGGCTTGTCGAAGCACCAGCGGCCGGGAAAGGCGAAGCCGTGATGCACGGCTGGATAGATTTCCAATTCTCCCCGGGCGCCTGAGGCTTCAAACAGCGCGCGCAATTCATCCACCATGGGAAGCGGCGCCAATTCATCATGCTCGGCGCAGGCGATATAGAGTTCAGCACTGCCTTGCCCCAGCGTCAGATGCGGGCTTTCCACCGCGTCACTCACCAGCCAGGTGCCATAGTAGGAAGCGGCCGCCGTGATGCGACCAGGGTAGCGGGCCGCAGCGGCCAGCGCATAAGGCCCGCTCATGCAATAGCCATGCACACCAACCGGGCCGGGGCGCACGTGTTTTTGTTGGTCGAGGAAACCAAGCATGTCGGCGATATCTTCCATCACCGGCGGGATGGTCATTTTGGTGCGAATGGCGCGCATGCGGTCACGCTCAGGATCGCCCACGGTCAGCACGCCAGGGCCGAATTTGGAATCGCGGCCGGCGCGGTAATAAAGATTGGGCAGCACCACGTAATAGCCAGTCGCGGCAAGCCGCCGCGCCATGTCGTGAAGTTCCTCCCGAATGCCGGGCGCGTCCATCAGCATGAGCACGGCGGGAAAGGGGCCGTTGCGTTCCGGGTGACAGATAAAACTTTCCATCGCGCCGGCGCGGGTTTGGATATCAATGATATGTTCGATCATGATGTTGCCCTTTCAGTCCGCTTTCACACCGGCGGCGCGGATCACCTCAGCCCAGGATTGCAGATCGGCGGCGATGCGGCGGTTAAACGTTGCCATATCCTCGAAATTTGGCGTTAGGCCGGAATCCAGCAGCCTTTGCCGGAAGGTTGGGTTTTCCAGGCCTTTGCGGATTGCCTCCACCCAGGCGCGCGCCGCATCGGCGGTGATGGCGCGCGGGCCACACAGGCCGAACCAACCAGCCATTTCAAGCCCTGGCACCCAATCGGAAATCGGGCGCGCCTGCGGGAAAAGTGGGGAACCCGCATTGTCGCCCAGCGCCAGCAAGCGTAGCTCGCCCCCCTGAATCTGGCGCATCACATCGCCGAGATTCGTGATCATGAAATCCGCACGCCCGCCAAGAATATCCACGACCGCGGGCGTCGCACCACGATACGGGATATGCACAATATCAAGCCCGGCCTTGGACTTCAGCAATTCCACCGAAAGATGCTGCGCCGAACCAACGCCGGCAGAGGCATAAGATAACCCGCCCGGCTTGGCGCGCGCGGCGGCAAGCAAGCCAGCCACATCCTTATGCGGCCCATTGGCCGCAACCACCAGGCCATAGGTGGAAAGCGCCACATTGGCGATGCCGGTCATTTCCGTGCGCGGATCAACCGGCAGGCTGGCGCCTGGCAGATTGGGCGTGATGGTCATGGTGCCCATCGGGCATTGCAGCACGGTGCCGCCATCCGGTGCGCTGCGCGCCACGACTTCTGCGGCGATCAGCCCGTTGGCGCCGGTGCGGTTTTCGACAACGCCGCGCGCAGGCAGATGCGGCGCGGCATATTCGGCAATGAAGCGCGCCATCAAATCGCCCGCGCCGCCGGCGGCGAAACCGCTGATGACGCGCACGGTGCGGTCCTGCCCCATGGCAGGGCCAGAAAGGGCAAGGGCCGCAAGACCCGCCAGAAGCAGATGACGCATGTTTATTCCTCCCATTTTGAGGGAGCGTATCAGGATGCGGGCGCGCCGCAATGCGCCGCCGCGCGTAAGGCGGAAAGCCGTGCGGCGCCATGGTCACGCGTGGAAAGCACCTCGAAACCAGGCGGCATTGCGTTTTCTTCATCGCGCCCTGTTTCGGCAATGATCAGCGCGCCGGGCGCGATCCAGCCCTTGGCCTGCAAGGCGGCAAGGGCGCGCGGCACCAACCCCTTGCCATAGGGCGGGTCCAGAAACACCAGGGTGCAGGGCGCGGCAGCAATGGGTGGCGCGGTGACATCACCGGCGATCACACGGCAGGCGTCACCGACCTTGCAGGCAGCGACATTCGTGCGCAGAGCGGCAAGGGCGGCGCGATCCTGTTCCATGCAGAAGGCACGCGCGGCGCCGCGCGACAAAGCCTCAAGCCCCATGGCGCCGGTGCCAGCGAAGCCATCAAGCACCGTCGCGTTTTCCACCACGGCACGCCCGGCCCAGGGTGCATGCCAAAGCTGGTCGAATATCGCCTGCCGGGCGCGATCACTGGTCGGGCGCGTGGCAAGACCCGGCGGCGCAACAAGCGCGCGCCCCCTCCAGCGCCCGGCAATGATGCGCATCAGTCCTTGCCGCGGCGCGGCGTCTGCGGTCCGGCATGGCGCGCGCGGGGTGTGCGTTGCGGTTTGCTTTCAGCAACCTCGGGCGCAGCAGCTTCTTCGGCTGCCGCTTCGCGCCCGCGCTTGGGTGCATCTAGGCCCAATTGCTCGCGCAAGACCTTGGCATTCACTTCCTCTGCCGCGCCGCGCGGCAGGGAGCCTAATTGGAAGGGACCATAGGCAGTGCGAATCAGGCGCGTCACTGCAAGTTCAAGATGCGCCATCACTTTGCGTACTTCGCGGTTCTTGCCTTCGCGCAGCGCCACGGTCAGCCAGGCATTGGTGCCCATGCGCGCATCCAGCCCCGCTTCGATGGGGCCGTAAGCCACACCATCCACTGTCACGCCCCGCGCAAGTGCCGCCAAAGCGCGTTCATTCACCTTGCCATGCACGCGCACGCGATAACGGCGCAGCCAGCCATTGGCCGGCAATTCCAGCTTGCGCGCCAGCGCGCCATCATTGGTCAGCAGCAGCAGGCCTTCGCTGGTCAGATCAAGCCGCCCGACCGAAACCAGCCGCGGCAGGCCGTGTGGCAGATTGGCAAAAACCGTGGGCCGACCTTCCGGGTCGCGATGCGTCGTCACAAAGCCGGTTGGCTTGTGATAGCGAAACAGCCGTGTGCGTTCGGGCATGGCGATGGGCTTGCCATTGACGCTGATCTGATCACCCGGGGAGACGAAAGTAGCCGGGCTGGTCACCAGCTTGCCGCCAAGCCGCACCAACCCTTCCGCGATCAGCTTTTCCGCATCACGGCGCGAAGCCACACCGGCGCGGGCCAGGAATTTCGCAATGCGTTCGCCGCGCGGGCCTTCGGCTTCGGCTTCATCTTCGGTGCTCATGCGCGGCAGGCCGCGATGAAGGCGCGAAAAATCGCCGGATCATCCGGATCAACGGCATATTCAGGGTGCCATTGCACGCCAAGGGCGAAGCGGTAGCCGGGGTGTTCAATACCCTCGATCACGCCATCGGGGGCCAGCGCATTGACCACACCGCCATCGCCAATGCTGGCCACCGCCTGGTGATGCGCGGAATTCACCGCCATGCGCGGCTTGCTGATGATGCGCGACAGCAAGGTGCCTTCAGCAATGGTCACCTCATGCCCCGGTTCCGTGCGCGGATTGGGTTGTTCATGCGCCAAAGCGCCCGGCACCTCATCTGGGATGTGCTGGATCAACTGCCCGCCAAGCGCCACCGCCAGCAATTGCTGCCCGCCGCAAATGCCAAGTACGGGCTTGTCGCGGGCCAAGGCCGCGCGGGTTGCGGCCATTTCGAAATCCGTCCGGCCTGGCTTCAGCGTGACTTTCGGGTGCGGCGCGCCGCCGCCCCAAAGGGCCGGGTCCACATCAAAGGCGCCGCCGGTCACCATCAGCCCATCCACCTCCGCCAAATAGGCTTCCGCCATTTCGGGGTGATGCGGCAGCGCCACGGGCAAGCCGCCGGCTGCCACAATGGCCGAGAAGTAATTCCGCCGAAGCGCATACCAAGGCAGCTTGGACCAGCCGCCGGCCTCTTCGGAATCGAGGGTCACACCAATCAGGGGAAGGGATCGCATGGTGCAGCTTTAGGCCAGTTCGGCGCCGAAGGGAATCGCGCTGCCCCCTGGACCGCCAAGCCGGGTCAGGGCAGGAAGGCGCCATGACGCCGATGGACATTGCGCTTGATGAAGCCCGCGCCGCCGCTGAACGTGGCGAGGTGCCGGTGGGCGCCGTGGTCACTGATAAGGCCGGCCAGGTGCTGGCGCGCGCCGGCAATGAGGTGGAAGCCCGCCATGACCCCTCCGCCCATGCTGAAATGCTCGCCTTGCGTGAAGCGGCCCAAAAGCTGAGCCAAACCAGGCTTGGCGATTGCACCCTGACCGTGACCTTGGAACCCTGCCCCATGTGCGCCCAGGCGGCGTCCTTCTTTCGGGTCGCCCGCGTGGTATTCGGCGCCTATGACCCCAAGGGCGGCGGGGTGGATCACGGGGCGCGCGTGTTCAATGCATCCTCCTGCCACCACCACCCCGAAGTGGTGGGGGGCGTCAGGGAAGCCGAAGCGGCGGGCCTGCTGCGCGGGTTTTTCGAGGCTCGGCGTTGATGCGCGGCCCGAAGCAGCAGCATGACGCCAGGCCCGGCCCGGCCAATTGGGAAGAAGCCCTATGCGCCTGCTGAAGGGAGCTGAGCTGCTGCAAGGCTCCGACCACGAATTCATTGTCACCATTTTTCGGCAGATCCTGAGCCGGGGGCCGGATGAATCCGGCTATCGCCATTTCCGCGATGTGCTGGAAGGCAATCCTGGCGCGCGGCGGCGCATTGTGGAAGATATGGTGGCAAGCCCCGAGGCTAGGCGCCTGGGGGAGGAAGTAGTGATCCTCTGGGATGAGGGTGCCTCCTTCGGTCGTGCGGTGGAGGAGCTTTCGGCCGAGGCGCTGCTGGCTCTGTTCAGGCAGAAATTCGAAAAGCTCGACCGGCCAGGTCGGG
>JAPLOJ010000141.1 GCA_026400795.1 Alphaproteobacteria bacterium | reverse complement strand
TGCCCGATCGGCTGCGCGATGATGTGAAGGTGATGATCACCTGGTCCGTCCCGCATCCGGAAATGGCGGGCAAATATTTGTCTGACATTGCGCGTGGCTGGAATACGGATATCCGCATGGCGGCTGAACGCCTGCTGCCGGCGGGACAAATTACCTTCCAGATGGATGAAGCCGATGTGCGGCGCATCATGGCGCATCCCATGTCCGTGATTGGTTCGGATGGCATTCCGCATGATGCGCACCCGCATCCGCGGCTTTGGGGCACTTTCCCGCGCGTGCTTGGCCTTTATGCGCGCGAATTGCGCCTGTTCAGCCTGGAGACTGCCGTGCATAAAATGACCGGACGCCCGGCGGCTGTCTTTGGCATGGTGGATCGCGGCGTGATCCGCGAAGGCGCCTATGCTGATTTGGTAATGTTCGACCCGGATACAGTGATTGACCGCGCGACTTTCGAAAACCCGAAGCAGGAAAGCGCGGGGATCGAGGAAGTCTGGGCGAATGGCATCTCAACTTTTGTCGCCGGTAAGGGTGCGACGGGCGAAAAACCGGGACGTCTTGTAACCCGTGGGCGGGCGTAGCCTTTCAGTCCCAGCGCCAGCGCCAATCCGCCCAGGCCACCACCAAACCTGCGAGTGAGAACAGTAGCCCCGCCGCAAACACCGCGGCGTGGCTTTCATCGGTGGCGCGAAACCGTAGTGATGCCAAGCGCGGTGAAGCCGGAAACCAAGCCAAGCGGCACCAGCACCCAAAGTGCCTGAGGCAAGGCAAGCGCCAGGGCAATGCTCTGGATCACCATCCAAAGCAGAATGGCGCGCCGCCCGCCCCAAAGATCCACGGCTCGCCCGCCCACCACGGCGCCCGCGATGCAGCCAAGACCAAATAGCAGCCACATGCCGGCGCCAAGTTCCACGCCAAGCCCCCTGCCCCGCGCCGCGAGGTCAGACAGATAAAGCATGGGCGGCACCAGGCCCGCGCCTGAGAGTGCATAGGCGATGGTGATGCCAAGCGCGGGCGGGGCGCGGCCTTCTGGCGCCGTTTCCGCTGAGGGCGGGCGCGGCCAAAAGGGGCGCATCACCAGCCAAAGCGCCAGCGCAACAGCGGCCAGCCCAAGCCAGGCCATGGTAACCCCGCCTTGCAGCAAAAGCGGCACCAACGCAGCGCCAAGTATGATGCCGCCGCCCACGCCAAACAGCACCATGCCACCCGCGCGCCCGCGCCGTTCAGGCAGCGTCACTGCCTGCACTGAAGGCCCCGCCAGCCCCATCAACATGCCGCCCGAAACACCCGCGAGGCAGCGCCAAAAACCAAGCCAGGCGAGCCCGCCATGCCAGGCACAGGCGGCAAAAGCGAGCACTGCGAAAGCCATGCCCATATCCAACGCGCGCGGCACGCCAACGCGGCGCGCCAGCGCCCGCACAAAACCAACGCCGATCAAATAACCCGTAAGGTTAAGGGCGCCGAGCAAGCCCGCTTCCGCGCCATCCACCCACCCGGCCGCAACCATCGCCGGAAACAGCGGCACATAGGCAAAGCGCGCGAGGCCGATCCCCGTGCAGGTTGCCGCCGTACCGGAAAGCGCGGTGAGGGTCGCGCCCCGCGCATCATTTCCGCCTTTGCCTTGCATTAAAATGGTCCAAATCCTCCACGCCCCGCGACACTGCCTGCCGCATGGTCGGGCGTAAAGCCGAAACCAGCCTATTCCCCGCGCTGCGCTTCCTTCAGCGCCCGGCGCAGCTTGGCGATGCCGCTGCGCGTTTGCCCCTCAGCGCAAAGCTGCCGCCCCTCATCCGCCAGCAGCCGCAAATGTGAAGGCGCTTCCGGGCCAATAGCCGCAAAGCGCCCCGCAAGCTCGGCGCAATATTCCGGAGAATCGGAAATCAGCCGCGGCGCCGACTGCTGCGCCAGGGCGGAGGTTGAAGCGAACAACAAAAGGGCAAAGACCCAGGACATGCGTCGTTCATAAGCGGCCCCGCCCTGCCGGGGCATTTCGGCCTCATGAAGCCCGCGTCATGCGCGGGAACTGAGCATCAGCCGCGCCTCCAGCCCAGGCCTTTCCGCGCCGGGCCGGGCATCCCCTAGCTGCAATTCCCCGCCATGAAGCGCCGCGACGGCCTTGACCAGGGAAAGCCCAAGCCCCGAACCCGGCAGGGCGCGAGATGGATCGGCACGGAAGAAACGCTCTCCCGCCCTGGCGCGGTCCATGGGTGCCAAGCCTGGACCTTCATCGCTTACGCTTATTTCGCGCTTGCCGCGCGCCGGCGCGCTGGCGGTCAAACGAATAGTGCCGCCTTCGGGGGTGAATTTCACGGCGTTGTCCAAAAGATTGGCGACGGCCTGCAACAGCATGTCGCGATCCCCCACCATCTCCAGCTTTTCCGGCCAGGAGGTTTGCAGTTGCTGGCCGCGTTCCTCGGCAAGCGCCCCATAGACTTCCGCCGCATCGGTCAGCACTGCCGCCAGATCGAAGCGTGCGAAGGCTGCGCGCCGCGCCCCGGCCTCAGCCTCCGCAATGCGGAGCAGGGCCTGGAAGACGCGGCTGATACCATCCAGGTCGGCCACGGTGGTTTCCATCGCGGCGCGCAGGCTTTCCTCATCCGGGGCGCTCAGCAGGGCGTTTTCAAGCCGCATCCGCGCGCGCGCGATGGGCGTGCGCAAATCATGCGCGATGGAATCGGAAACGCCCTTGATGCCCACCATCAACTGATCAATGCGATCGAGCATGGCATTCATGCTGGCACCCAATTGGTCGAATTCATCGCGTTGCGTCGAAAGCGGCACACGGCGGGAAAGGTCACCAGCAGCAATGGCGCCCGCAGTCAATGAAGCAGCACGCAGCCTATCGGCCAGCACGCGTCGCAGCGCCGCCGCCCCCGCCAGCGCAAAGGCAACAGCAACGGCGAAGGACCATAACAGCGCCTCAGACAGGAGGGATCGCAGCTTTTCGCGATCCGTCGCATCGCGCCCGACCAGCAAGCGATGGCCCTGATCAAGCAGCACGCGATGCAGGCGCGCCGGCACCGCAACACCATCGCGGCGCACCATATCGGAAGACCAGGAACCAGGTATCCCCGCCGCCGATGGCCAGCGATCCAGATTACCGGCAAGGCGGTTCCCCGCCTCATCCATCAACAGATAGATGGCGTGATCATCAATATCCACGGCCAATCTTTCGCCAATCGCCTCCGTCGCTGCTGCCACGCCGCCGCCGCGCCAAGCTTCCTGCAAGCCAAGTGCATCGGCGCGGATCGCATCATCTATCTGGCGCGACAGCGTGCCCGCTGTGCCCCACCAGAGCATCAGCGCAAAGCTGGCGATCGCTGCAAGAAACAGCACGGCAAATAGGGCAGCAAAGCGAAAGCCGGCACTTTTCAGATAGGCGCCAACATCGCGCCAGCCGCCAGCTTCTTCAGGCTGCGCGGCCATGCAAGTTCAGGCTTCGGCGCGGATCATATAGCCCGCGTTGCGCACGGTATGGATCAGCGGCACATCAAAGCCCTTATCCACCTTCTGCCGCAGGCGAGAGACATGGACATCAATCACATTGGTTTGCGGATCGAAATGGTAATCCCACACCTTCTCCAGCAGCATGGTGCGGGTGACCACCTGGCCCACATGGCGCATCAGATGTTCAAGCAGGCGGAATTCGCGCGGTTGCACTTCAATCCGGCGCCCGGCCCGCATGACGGTGCGTGACAGCAGATCAACTTCAAGATCCGCCACGACAAGCTTGGTTGCCGGTACTTCCATGGCGGGCCGCCGCGCGAGCGCTTCAATGCGTGCCAGCAATTCGGCAAAGGCGAAGGGCTTGACCAGATAGTCATCGCCGCCGGCCTTCAACCCCTTCACGCGTTCATCAACTGAGCCAAGCGCCGTCAGGAATAGCACCGGGGTCTTGTTGCTTTGGCTGCGCAAGGTCTCCACGATTCTGAGTCCATCCACCCCGCCTGGCAGCATGCGGTCCAGGATAAGCAGATCAAAGGGCTCGGACGCAGCCATGAAAAGCCCGTCGCGCCCATTGGGGACGTGTTCGACAATATGCCCGGCCTCTTGCAGGCCCTTTTTCACAAAACGGGCGACCTCGGCATCATCCTCAACAAGCAGGATTTGCATGACAGGCTAACTCCAGAAACAGACCAGATTCCTCAGCGCCGGAACGCTACGCCCCTTCGCTGGATTATTCAAAGCAAACCCTCAGCCGGGGCTTGGCCGACGCCCCACCTGAACGGTGATTTCCATCACGCGCCCTTCCCGCATCAGGGAAAGCCGCGCATTCTGCCCCGGCGGGATGGCCGAAATGCCGCGCACCAATTCGCGATTATTGCTGACGCGCGCACCATCCACCGCGGTAATCACATCACCCTGGCGAAGCCCCGAACGGGCGGCAGGGCTGCCACGCTCCACGCCCAGCACCTGCGCGCCACCGCGCGCCGGCCGCCCTGGTGCCGCTTCCACATCGCCCACCGACACACCAAGCCAGCCGCGTTCAACCCGCCCGCCGCGCAGCAATTGTTCGATCACCGGGCGCGCCAGATCGGATGGCACAGCAAAGCCAATCCCGGCCGAGGCACCGCTTGGGGAGAAGATCAGCGTCGTGATGCCAATGACCTCACCGGCCATGTTGAATAGCGGCCCGCCGGAATTACCCGGATTGATCGGTGCATCGGTCTGGATGAAATCATCATAGGGGCCCAAGCGAATATCGCGCCCTATGGCCGAGACGATGCCAGACGTCACCGACCCGCCTAGCCCGAAGGGATTGCCCGCTGCCAGAACCCATTGGCCTACGCGCATCTGGCGCGAATGGCCAAGCGATACCGCCGATAAAGGCCTTTGCGCTTCGATCTTGAGCAGCGCAATATCGGTCAATTCATCAACGCCGATGATGGTTGCCGGATATTCCGACCCATCATGCAGGCCCACCAGCACATTCGCGGCATCGCCGATCACATGCGCATTGGTCACGATAATGCCCGAAGGTTCGATGATGAAGCCGGACCCCGCGCCCTGAATGGTCGGCCCCCTACGGCGGGAAGGTTCGCGTTGGTTGCGTTCCCGCGCTTGGCCGCGCCATTCCGATGCAGAACCTTCGCGCGCGGTAATTTGAATGCTCACTACTGCCGGGATCACGCTTTGCGCGAGATCGGCAAAATCCGGCAGGCCGCGCTGCGCAATGGCGGGGCCGCAGGCGGCCAGGGCAGCGGGCAGGAAAAGCGCAGCGCGGCGCGATAGCTGGGGCGGAATTGAATTCATGATGGCGCATAGATGCGCCGCTTCGGCGCGCGCTTCAACCTTCAGTCGAGGCTGGATTTTCTGGCCAGGCATGTTTCGGATAGCGCCCACGCATTTCCTTGCGCACTTCCGCCCAGCTTCCCGCCCAAAACGCGGCCAAGTCACCCGTGATGGCAATGGGCCGCCCGGCGGGGGATAGCAGCGCCACTTGCAAAGGCACGCGCCCGGCAGCGAGCAAGGGCAGCCCCGGCAGGCCAAACAAATGCTGCGCGCGGGCTTCAAGCGTTGGCACTTCCCGCGCGTAATCAATCGCGGCACTCCGCCCGGCGGGCAGTGCCAGCCGCGCGGGCAGGGCTTGGTCCAGGCTGCGGCGCGCTTCCCAGGGCAAAAGGCCAACCAAAATCTGCGAAAGATCAAGCCCCGCCAATTCCTGCAAGCGCGTGAGACCCGAAAGATGCGGCGCCAGCCATTCCTGGGCGGAGGCAATCAGCGCCTCATCTGCCAAATCGGGCCAAGCATCGCCTTCCACCTGCCGCATCCAGCCGATGCGGGCACGGGTTTGCCGCGCGGCTTCGGTCCAGGGCAGGTCTCGCAAGCCGCGCTGAGCCACGGCTTCAGTGAGCGCCGCGGCCATGGCGGCAGGGTCCGCTTGCGGTAGGGGAGATTCCTCCAACACCAGCGGGCCGAAGCAGAGCCGCCGGCGCGCCAGCACCGCGCCACTGCGCGCATCAAAGGCCGCGCCTTCCTCCCGCCGTAGCCTTTCGGGGAAGCGTGCCTCCAGCACCGCGCGGTCGAGTGGCGCCGCCATGCGGATGCGCGCCTCGGTCCCCGCGATTTCCAGATCAGCCACAGCCAGCAAGGGCGCCTTGGCCAAAGGATCAACGCCCGTGATGCGCGCGCCTTGCCCGGAAGCGAGGCGAAAGGCGCCATCCATGGCGCCGCGCCGGGCGGCGATACGGTCCGGAAAACCCGCCGCAAGCAGGGCGCCAGCATCGCCTTCAGCGACAACACTATTGCCAATGCCAAGCCGGCGCCGATGCAGGCTGGCGGCGCGGCGAATGCGCTGCACGGCCCCGCGATCCGCCGCCGCGTGATCACCGCCCGCCAGCAGATCAAGGCGCAAGCCGATATCCGCCGGCGCTTCCCGCCCGCGCAATGGGTCGCGTTCTTCCAGCAATGCCGCGAGTTCGGCGGCGAGTGCCTTTTCTGCGCTGCCTTCCGCCGCCAGCATCATGCGGGCAAGCCTTGGATGCGTGCCAAGCCGCGCCATGCGACGACCCGTTTCCGTGATGCGCCCGGCATCATCCAAGGCATCCAAATCCCTGAGTAAGCCGCGCGCGGCGGCCATTGTCCCAGCCGGCGGCGCATCCAGAAAGGCGAGCGCGCTTGGCTCCGCCCCCCAGGCAGCGCAATCAAGCGCAAGGCCGGATAACTCAGCTTCCAGGATTTCGGGGCGGTCCGCTTGCGGCAGGCCGCGATGCAAAGCCTCGGTCCAGAGTCGGATCGCGACCCCCGACGCGGTTCGCCCCGCGCGGCCAGCGCGCTGTTCCGCTGCTGCCTTGCCGATGCGCAAAGTCACCAGCCGCGAAAGCCCGCTTGATGCATCAAGCCGCGGCGCGCGGCGATAGCCGCCATCCACCACAATCCGCACACCGGGCACGGTCAGCGATGTCTCGGCGATGGAGGTTGCGAGCACCACCTTGCGCTGACCATCAGGCGCGGGGTTCAGCGCGCGGTCCTGTTCTGCCGGCGGCAATTCTCCATGCAAGGGCAGAACCAGCGCGTCCAACCCGCCAAGCCTTTCGGCGGTACGGCGGATTTCTCCCCAGCCAGGCAGGAAGGCCAAGACATCGCCGGGATGCGCGACTAGCGCCTCACGGATTGCGCTTGCCATGGCTTCGGGCAAATCGCGCGGGTCGCGCAAATCCCGCGCGCGATGGCGAAGCTCAACGGGGAAGGCGCGGCCCAGGCCTTCAATCACCGGCGCGGGGCGGCCCCCTTCTGACATCAGCCCAGCGAAGCTCGCGCCATCCAAAGTGGCGGACATCGCAAGCAGGCGCAGTTCGGGGCGAAGTGCGCGTTGCAGATCAAGCGCCAGCGCCAGCGCAAGGTCAGTGTCCAGATTGCGTTCATGCGCTTCGTCGAAGAAAATCGCGGCGACACCTTCAAGCCCGGGATCGGTTTGCAGGCGCCGCACCAGCAGGCCTTCCGTCACCACCTCAACCCGTGTGCGGTCAGAGAATTGCCGATCAAGGCGCGTGGAAAGCCCAATGGTGCCGCCGGGCTGATCTTCCCCAAGCAGGGACGCCATGCGGCGCGCGGCAGCACGGGCGGCCACACGGCGCGGTTCCAACACCAGAATGCGCCCCTCGGCGGCCCAGGCTTCTTCCATAAGCGCGAGCGGCACGATGGTGGTCTTGCCCGCGCCGGGGGGCGCGATCAGCACGGCGTTGGAGGCGTTGCTAAGGGCAGCGCGCAGCGCCGGCAGCGCTTCGGTAACGGGCAATTCGGGGAGCATGGGCGGGGAAGATTATCCAGGTATTCCTGTCCATGTGACGCCGACCGTCTTAGCAATCAAGCGGCGGGGGTCGCCTCAGCGCGGCCCCGGCCCCGGGCGCGGCGGCATAGGACCCGGCCCCGGACCAGGCGTAAAATTCGGCGGGTTTACCCAAACGCCACCAACTGGTGGCGCATAGCCTGGCTGCTGCACGATGTTGGGGTCGGGCGGGCAATTCGGGCGATTAATGCCGCAATCCCAGGCGAAGCGATCCGGCCGGCCAGTCATGCTGCCGCCGGGAATGAAGCGGCAAGCGCATTGCTTGCCCGCCATGCAGGCCAATTGCCCTTCGCGCGCTTCGGTGCATTGCGGCGGTTCCTGCGCCGCCAGGGGCAAGGAGAACAGCAGAAAACAAGCCAGGAGGATTTTGCGCATGGTTCAGCCTCACCGGTAAAGATTAACCGTTTACTAACGCCGCCAGCCTATTCTCATTTCCGGGCTTGCACCAGGGCGCTTTCGCGCCCCTTTATGGGGGATGCGCGCCCTTATTGCCCTCCTCGCCATATTGATCCTGCCCTGGCTGCCGGCGCAGGCGTTGGAAAGCGCCGCGCAGGAATCGCCGCGTGCGCGGGTGACACTGGTTGCGGATCATCTGGCCATCGCGCCGGGCCAGGCGTTTCAGCTTGGGCTGCGCATCCGGCTGGCGCCGCGCTGGCATAGCTATTGGCGCCATGCCGGGGATGCCGGCGCGCCCACGGAAATCAACCTGACCTTGCCGGAGGGCACCCAAGCCGGCCCCATCGCCTGGCCAACCCCGCAGGCAATCCCCTTCGGCCCGCTGATGAGCTTTGGCTATTACGGCGAAGTGGTTTTGCCGATGCAGATCACGCCCCCCGCCGGCCTGCGTGCGCGGGATGTCTTCAGCATCTCGGCCCAAGCGACCTGGCTTGTCTGCGATGATGTCTGCATCCCGGAGGAAGGCAGCTTCAGGCTGGACCTGCCGGTGGCGGCTGAAGCCCAGGCGAACCCCGATCTGGCGCCGCTTTTCGCCGCTGCTGCGGCGGCCTTGCCGCGGCCCTCACCCTGGCAGGCCAGCGCGACCATTCAGGGCGATGCGCTGCGGCTGCGGCTGACTGGCCCCGGCCTGGGGCGCGAAAGCCTGAAGGAAGCACTGTTCATCCCAGGAACCGGTGGGCTTCTGGATCACGCAGCGCCGCAACGGCTCAGCCATGGCGCGGATTGGCTGGAACTGACGCTGAGGCGGGCCGACCGTCCGGAGAACCACGCCACGCTTGAAGGCGTGCTGTTGCTGACCGACCAGGGTGGGCGGCGCCTGGGCTACGACATCGCGGCCCCGTTATTGACGGGCGCGGCCTTCCTGCCGCTGTGGCAGGCGCTGATTTTTGCCCTGATCGGCGGCGTGATCCTGAACCTGATGCCCTGCGTCTTTCCTGTGCTCGCCATGAAGGCCATGGCCTTGGCGCGATTGGGCGGGGCGGCGCGTGGCGCGGTGCGGCTGGAGGCAGCCGCCTATACCGCCGGCGCGGTGGTAAGCTTCACAGCCCTCGCCGGGCTTTTGCTGGCACTGCGCGGCGCGGGGATGGCGTTGGGGTGGGGTTTCCAATTCACCTCGCCGGTTTTTGTGCTGGCGATTGCCTGGCTGATGCTGGCGGTCGGGCTCAATCTTTCTGGCGTTTTCGCGCTGGGCGGGCCGATTGGCGCGGGCGGGCATATCGCGGCACGCGGCGGATTCTTGGGCAGTTTCGCGACCGGCGCGCTGGCGGTGTTGGTGGCAAGCCCCTGCACGGCGCCCTTCATGGCGGCGGCGATTGGTGCGGCTTTGGTGATGCCGGCGCCGGCAACCCTTGCGGTGTTTGCGGCGCTCGGCCTTGGGCTTGCGGCGCCGACGCTGATCCTGGCGCTTGCCCCCGGCCTCACGCGACTGCTGCCCCGGCCCGGCCCCTGGATGGAAAAGCTTCGGCGCATCATGGCCTGGCCCATGTATGGCGCGGCGCTTTGGCTGGTTTGGGTGCTTTGGGCGCAAAGCGGCTGGCCGGGCGTGGCGCTAGCGCTGGTGGGCGGGCTTGGCCTTGGGCTTGGCGCCTGGACCTTTGGCCGGGCGCAACGCGAAGGCCGGCGCAGGCTTGGCCCGGTTTTGGCCGCGCTTGCCCTGCTGCTGGCGCTGCCCTTTGGCCTGACCGCCGCCCCCCCTCCCCCCACCGCCAGCGACACTGCCGAAAGCTGGAACCCCGCCCGGGTGGAGGCGCTGCGCGCGGAGGGCAAGGGCGTTTTCCTGAATGTCACGGCTGCCTGGTGCATCACCTGCCAGGTGAATGAACGCATCGCGCTCAGGCGTGATGCCGTGCAGGCGGCCATGGCAGCGCGCGGCATTGTCTATTTGAAAGCGGATTGGACTCGCGGCGATCCTGCCATCACGGCGCTGCTCCGCAGTCATGGCCGGGAAGGCGTGCCGCTTTATCTGTTCTGGCCGCCGGGCGGCGGAGAAGCCGTGATCCTGCCCGAAGTACTGACTGAAGCCATGGTGCTGAGGCAAATTGCCGCGCAGTGACGTTATCTGCTTGACGCGCCCTGGGGGCGGCGGGATATCTTTTGGCCTCGGCATAAAGACCGAAAACAGCGCGGATGCGCTGGCGCAAATTGAGGCTGGCTTGGCTTTGTTAACGCGTTTCCGCGTGAGGCCAGGATTTAGGCCTTGCGCCCCAAAGGGTCTTGTCATGCCGCTTGCCGAAACCCCTGCCGACCCCAAGGCGATGCCGGATTTTCTGCGGCTGGTCGGGGCTGAGCTTTGGACAAAGCGCCTTGCAGATTTGGGGCGCCGCGCACAGGCAAGCGCCTTTCAAGGGCGCGCCACGCAGCATCGTCACGCCTTGGAATTTGCGCTGGCACGCGCGGCACGCGGCACGGCGCAGGGCAGTGCGGAACGTCGTGCGCTCGGCTTTGCGGCGGAAGCGGTGCGGCTGGCGAAGGGCCTGCCCGAAGCGCGCCGCGAGAAGCTGCGCGCCGCCATCACCCAAGGGCTTTCTGGTGAGGCGACTCTGATCCCGCTTTTCCATCTGCTGCGTTCAGCAGCGCTTTATCGCGCCCAGGGTTTTGAGGTGCGCTTCACCGGGCTTGCAGAAGGCAGCGCACATGATCTGACCATCAGCTGCGGCAGCGCTGTCGCGGAAGTGGTGTGCGAGACGATTTCCGCCGAGGAAGGCCGCCCGGTGCAGCGCGGCCATTGGTATGCGCTGATGGATAGCGTCAATCCCGAATTGCAAACCTGGCTGGCCGCGCATCCCGGCCGCTATGTGCTGCGCATGACCCTGCCAGATGGGCTTTCCGGCCCAGACAAGGCCGCAGAATTACAGCGCCGCATCATGGCCATGCTGGCCGCCGAAAAGCGCCAGGATAGCAGCGCCGATGCGGTGCTGAAGCTGGACCCGCTAGTGCTGGCCGGCGCGCAGGCGGACCCCCTGCCCGGCAGGCTCCGTCAGCAATTCGGGCCAGAGGCGCATTTGGCCGTGACGGGCGACCCTGCCGGCGGATCAGTCTTTGTACTGGCGGCGCGCGCCGGTCAGGAAAACAGCATTTCTGACGCGGTGGCCGCGCGCATGGCGAGTGCGGCGGCGGAACGACTATCGGGTGCCAAGCCCGGCATTGTTTCGGTCTTCATCGAAGACATGGACCGCGCGGAATGGCGGAGCCTGCGTGATGAATTGGCACTGGAAGGTGCGGTGCGGCGCTTCCTGGCCGGCCACGCCGCACGGCGCGTGGTGGCGGCTGCCTGTTCCTCCCGCGCCGAGCTTTTCGGCCTGGCGCCACCTGATGCGGTGGTGGGTGGGGAGTTGCGCTTTCGCAACCCATCCCACCCTGCCGCCAAATCCGCCGCCCTTGCGCCGGCGATACTATCCACCGCGGAGTGACGTCATTAACCAAACTTCGCCAGAATAGCGCAGGCAAGCGACGCTATCACTAGCGGTTACGCGCCATCAACGCCCCGTAAATTGCGGGGCGCGCTTGTTGAGGAAGGCGCTAACCCCTTCCTGGAAATCGGCGCTGGTGAAGCACATGGTCACCAGGTCATCACCCTCAACTTCACTGGTGGCCTTGCGGAGGCGGCGGATCGCTTCCTTGGTGGCGCGCAGCGTGAGCGGCGCCAGGCCCGAGATATTGGTCGCCAATTCCATGGCACGCGCCGACACATCATCAGGTGTTTCCAGCATTTCGGAAATCAGGCCGATATGCTTTGCCTCATCGGCGGAAAACAGGCGCGCGGTCATGATCATTTCGGTCACCGCGGCGGGGCCGACCAGCGCATAGAAGCGCGCGAAATTGTGCATATTCAGGATATTGCCGAGCGTCTTCGCAATCGGCAGGCCGAAGCGGGCACCCTTATCGGCAATGCGGATATCGCAGCAGCCGGCAATGCCAAGCCCGCCGCCCGTGCAGGCGCCGGTAATGGCCGCGATCACGGGCTTGGTGCAGCTCTCCAGCGCGCCCAGCACCTTATCAATGCGCGCTTCGTAATTCAGCGCGTCTTCGGCGGTGCGGAATTCGCGGAATTGGGAAATATCGGTGCCCGACGCAAAAGCCTTGCCGCCGGCGCCCATAATCACCCATACGCGAATCGCGGGATCGGCGCTGATCTCATCGGCCAATTCGGCCAAGCGCGCATACATGGCGAAGGTCATGGCATTGCGCGCTTGCGGGCGGTTGAAAGTGGTCCAGGCAATGCCGCCTTCGCGGATTTCGTGCAGCAGGTCTTCGGTCATGGTCAGCTTCCTCGGCTTTGGGATGCGCATGGGTAGCGCGCGGCGCTGGCGCGTCAACCCGGTCTCTTGCCCGGGGGCGTCGGCGATGCCAACAAGGCGGCGAATTTTCCTGGAGATACCGCCATGATGCCGCTTTCCCGCTTCACCGTGCTTGACCTGACGCGCGTCCGTTCCGGACCTACCTGCGTGCGTCAGCTCGCCGATTGGGGGGCCAATGTGATCAAGGTGGAAGCAACCGATGAGGTTGATACGGGCAAGGGCATGGGCGGAGAGCGTCATGGGCCGGATTTCCAGAACACCCATCGCAACAAGCGCGGCATGACGCTGAATTTGAAGGCGCCCGAGGGCTTGGCGGCCTTTCATCGCCTGGTCGCCAAGGCCGATGTTGTCGTGGAAAATTATCGCCCGGATGTAAAGGAACGCTTGGGGATTGATTTCGCCGCACTATCGGCGGTCAATCCGCGCATTGTGCTGGGCTCGATTTCCGGCTTTGGCCAGGATGGTCCCTATGCCAAGCGGCCAGGCTTTGACCAGATTGCTCAGGGCATGGGTGGCATCATGAGCGTGACCGGCATGCCCGGCCAGGGACCCGTGCGCGCGGGCATTCCTGTCGCGGACCTGACGGCGGGGCTTTATACGGCGATCGGCATTCTGGTGGCGCTGCTGGAGCGCGAGGCAACCGGCAAGGGCCGCTGGGTGCATACCAGCCTGCTGGAAGCCATGATCGCCATGATGGATTTCCAGGCGACGCGCTGGACCATGAAGGGCGATATCCCCGGCCAGGCCGGCAATGACCACCCGACCACGACGCCGACCGGCCTGTTCCGCACCAAGGATGGGCTGATGAACCTGGCCGGCGGCGGGCAGCAAATGTGGGATCGGATTGTGGCCACCTTGGGCATTACCGAAGAAGCCAAGGACCCTGCCTTCGCCACCGACAAAACGCGCCACGCCAATCGCGACAAGACCAACGCGCTGCTGCAATCACGCCTGATTGCAAAAACCACCGCCGAATGGGTGGAAGGGCTGAACAAGGCCGGCGTGCCGAGCGGCCCAGTCTACACCATGGATCAGGTTTTCGCTGATACGCAGGTGAAGCATCTGGGCATGGCGATGCCGGTGGCCCATCCCGCCCTTGGCGAAATCGCCCTGGTGCGGGCACCGATGCAGATTGCCGGCGTTGCCTGCGCGCGCAGCCCAACCCCGGAACGCGGTGAGCATACTGATCAGGTTCTGGGCGAGTTCGGTTTTACTGCCGCTGAAATCGCCGCCTTGCGCGCAGCAAAGGCGATCTGACGCGGGCCGCCCGGCTTGACCGCCAAGCCCCCCGCGCCCATTCGGGGGGCTTGAAGACCGATCTTTCCATCCTGCCGCTACTCGCCCTGGCCGCTTTCGCGACCGGGGGCGGGATACGCATGCTCGATCCTTTGCTGCCAATGCTCGCTTCGGATTTCGGCGTGACGGTGGCCGGCGCCGCGCCGGTGCTGGCCGGTTTTTCGATTGCCTATGGTGCGGGGCAATTGGTGATCGGGCCGCTCGGTGATCGCTACGGGAAGCTTCGCGTCGCCTGGTTTGCCTTGTTGCTTTATGGCTTTGGTCTCGCAGCCTGCACGCTTGCCTGGGACCTTTCGGCCATGGTGGCGCTACGCACCCTCACGGGCTTGCTGGCGGGGGCGGTGATTCCCCTCGCACTCGCCTGGATTGGCGATGCGGTGCCCTATGCCGAGAGGCAGGCCACCATCGGGCGCTTTTTGACCGGAATGGTGATGGCGCAATTGCTGGTGGGGCCGCTTTCCGGCGTGCTGGCAGACTTGGCCGGCTGGCGCGCTTCCTTCCTGGTGCTGGCCTTGCTGGCGCTGGTGGTCTCGGTCCTGCTGGGGCGCCGGCTTGGGGCAGAGCTTTGGCGGGCCGAGCCTTCCGAAGCCGGGCGCGGGTTTCGCGGCAGTTTCCGGCCCTACCTGACACTGTTTTCGCGCTCCGCCGGGCAACGCCTGATGGTCGCCGCCTTCATTGATGGCGCAGCGCTGTTTGGTGGCGCCTTTCCGCTGACGGGGTCACTGTTGATCGAGCGTTTCGGCTATTCGCCGGCCATGGCGGGCCTGGTGGTGGCGGGCTTCGGGCTTGGTGCCTTCACCTATACGCGGCTTGCGAAAAGCCTGGTGGCGCGCTTTGGCGAAAAGCGCCTGCTGACTTTGGGCGGCGTGATGCTGGCCGCCGGGCTGGTGGGGACAGCCTTTGCGCCAAATGGCCTTGCGGTGGCGGCGATGCAATTCTGGCTCGGCCTTGCCTTCTATATGCTGCATGGCGTTTTGCAGGCACGCGCGACCGAAGCGCTACCGGAAGCGCGCGGCACGGCGGTGGCGGCCTTCGCTATGGCGCTATTTTTCGGCCAAAGCATCGGCGCGCTGGTGTTCGGCACCATTCTGCATATGTCGGGCTATGCGGCAGTATTTGTTGTGGCGGCGATTGCGACACTCGGTTTGATGGTCTGGAGCCGACGGCTGCTGAACGCCTGACGCATCTTGAAGTTGGGCGGAAAGATGGGCTTCTGGCATAATACCGCCGGCGGGCAGCAGATTTTGGGCCCCTTGGGTGAGGCGTGTCTTGCCAATACCCTCGGCTATTGCGTATCCGCTTCGCATAGGCCGGGCAGATATGCGCTGAAACTTTGTTTGGCCACGTTCGCGGTAAGCCCAGCATTTCCGCTTGGCTTGGAAGTGCTCTGAGAGGAGTAGTCGCCTTGGACCAGGAAGACGTGAAGCTGGAAGGGCAGATCCGCGAAAAGCTGGTGCGGACCAAGGAACGCTGGGCCGAAGAAGGCCGCCTGCTGACCGGCACCACGGCGGACCCCACGCGCGAACGCTTGCCGCCTGGCCAGACGCTCGTGAAGGATTGGCCGGTGCTCGACCTTGGCGTGCAGCCGGATGTCAGCACCGCCAAGTTTCGGCTGCGGCTTGAAGGGCTTGTGGAAAATCGCCTCGCCTTCGATTGGGAAGGCTTCATGGCGCTGCCGCAAACCGACATGGTCTGCGATATCCACTGCGTCACGCAATGGAGCCGTTATGACAACCGCTTCACGGGTGTCAGCACCGCGACGCTGCTGGAATTGGCGCGCCCGCGCCCCGAAGCGCGCTTCGTGTCCATGACATCCTATGATGGCTATACCACTAACCTAACGCTGGAAGCCTTCGCCGCTGCTGATGTGATGGTGGCGCATTCCTGGGAAGGGGCGCCGATCACCCGCCAACATGGCGGCCCCGTGCGGTTGGTGCTGCCGCGACTTTACTTTTGGAAAAGCCCGAAATGGCTGACGCGCATCGAATTGCTGGCAGAAGACCGCCCCGGCTTTTGGGAAGTGCGCGGCTATCACAATCAGGGCGATCCCTGGCTTGAGGAACGCTATGGTTAGGCTGACCCGCCGTGCCCTGCTGGCCCTGCCCCTGATGGCCGCCGCCCCCGCCCCTGCAACCGCCTGGGATTTCCGCTTCGCTGCCCTGGAAGGTGGCGAACATGATCTAGCCGCCTGGCGCGGACGGGCATTGTTGGTTGTGAATACCGCATCCTTTTGCGGCTTCACGGGACAATATGCCGCGCTGCAGCGCCTGCATGAAGCGCAGGAAGGTGCCGGGCTGGTGGTGCTTGGCGTGCCGTCCAATGATTTCAATCAGGAAAGCCAGGATGCCCGCAAGATCAAGGAATTTTGCGACGCGCAATTCGGCATCACCTTCCCCATGGCGGCACTTTCCAAAGTGAGGGGGCCGGAAGCGCACCCATTCTATCGCTGGGCCGCAGCACGGGCGGGCAGCGAGCCGCGCTGGAATTTCCACAAATATCTAGTTTCGCGCGATGGGCGGCAGGTGCAGGGTTTCCCGGCGCGTGTGGAGCCTGATTCGCCGGCCTTGAAGCGTGCCTTGGACCTTGCCTTGGCGGCGGCCCCCTCGGCAAGTTGAGGCCATGCCCCGAAAAGGGCGACTTAGGCCGGAGCCCGGAATGGTTTTAAGGCGACGAAAAAACTCGCGTATTGGTAGTAAAATCCTGTAGGCTTCGCGCATGACGAGATCATTCCTCTCCCGCCCTTCCGGCTCTTTCCCTCGGCCTTCGCCCGGCAGGGCGCAGCGCCTCGGCCTACTGCTGGTGCTGGCCTTGCTGCTCTGCCCCGCCGTTTTGCGCCCTGTCCCGGTCCAGGCAGAAGAGCCCATTCGCATGCGCATCGTGGGTGGGCTTGCTGATGTCAGCCAATATCTGCGCTACGAAGAACCCTTCTGGCGTGAGCGTATCGCACAAGCGACCAATGGGCGAATTGTAGCGGAGATTGCCCCCTTCGACCGCAGCGGCATTCGCGGCCAGGAAATGCTTTCCCTGATGCGCCTTGGCGTCGTTTCCTTTGGGACTGCGCTGCTTGCGGTGGTGAGCACCGAGGAGCCAGAGTTCAACGCCATAGACCTGCCCGCCGTTAATCCCGATATCGCTGCGCTGCGCCGTTCGGTCGCTGCTTTCCGGGGGCATCTGACCGAAACCCTGCGCGATCGCTATGATGTCGAGCTGCTTGGGGTTTATGTCTATCCCGCGCAGGTCGTGTTTTGCCGTCGGCCGTTTTCCCGGCTAGCTGATCTTTCGGGACGGCGGATCAGGACATCTTCTGTTGGCCAATCGGAAATGTTCGCCGCACTTGGGGCGACGCCGGTTGTGATCCCCTTTGCCGAGATTGTTTCCGCGATCAGGTCCGGCGTGGTGGAATGCGCTGTCACTGGGACACTGTCCGGCAATGATATTGGCCTGCATGAAGTGACCACCCATGTGCATAGCATGGCGATCACTTGGGGCCTTTCCATCTTTGGTGCCAATCTCGGCACTTGGAACGCGTTGCCGGAATGGGCGCGCGATACCATCCGCACGGAAGTCGCGAAGCTTGAAGCCGATATCTGGGATGCGGCGGATCGTGAAACGGGTGAAGGGCTGGCCTGCAATGCCGGTCAGCAGAGTTGTCGGAACGGTCGGCGCGGCAATATGGTGATCGTGCCCGTTTCTGAAACTGACGAACAGCGGCGCCGCCAATTGCTGACCGATAGCATATTGCCCGGCTGGGTTAGGCGCTGCGGTACTGAATGCGTAGATGCCTGGAACAAGACCCTGGCGCCCGTACTCGGCATAAGAGCACGGGCTGAGTAGCACCGTGTTTTCCACGCGCTTCCTTCGCCATGCGGTCCTTTTTGCCGCGCTGCTGCTGCTGATTTCACAAATTGTGGCGACCACATTGATGGTGAACCGCGCCAAGGAAGCGCAAATCGCCGCAGCCAATGATTCCTTGAACAAGATCGGGCGTGCGACCGAAGCGGCGATCAACCGTTCCTTTGTCCAAGTTGATGCCATGCTGGCAGGCTTGCCTGCGGTACTGGCGCCGTTTCAGCGTGATGGGCGCTTGGAAGTATCCCAGGTCAATCGTGTGCTGCGTGAATTGAACAATCAAAACTTCACCTACCGGGACATATTGGTACTTGGCGCGGACGGGCTGCCGGTTGCGACTGCCTTGCCCGTATCACGCCGTCGGCCGTTGTCATTGCCAAGCGCTTCCTCCTTCGCGG
>JAPLOJ010000261.1 GCA_026400795.1 Alphaproteobacteria bacterium | reverse complement strand
GGCGTGCCCTTGCGCGAACGCCTGATCGCGCGGCTGCCGCGCATCGCGCGCTTCGCTTCCATGGCGCCGGTTCTATTCAATCTGCGCGACATGATCCCGGGTCTTCCGGCGCTGACGCAAAGCATGCTGGGCCTGGCGGCAGAGCGGCCTTTGCCGCGTTTTCGCGGTGATGCCTTCCATGATTGGGAATTGCGCGCGCCGGATGGCAGGGCGAATGAGGTGATCCTGCTCCCCGATGCCTTTAACCGTTATTTTGAACCGGAAAATCTACGCGCTGCCATCCGTGTTTTGTGCGCTGCCGGCTATGATCCCGCCGTGGCGCGGCCGCCGCGCGGCATGCGTCCCTTGGATGAAGGCCGCACGCTGCTGGCCGCCGGCATGGTGGATGAAGCGCGCGCTGAGGCTCGCCGAGTGATTGCAGCATTGCAGCCATTCACATCACCAGTGGTCGGCATTGAACCTTCATCGCTGACGACATTGCGCGATGAATTCTTGGCGCTGCTACCTGGCGAAGAAAGCCGCGCCTTGGCCAAGCGCGCCCTGTTGCTGAGTGAATTGCTGGAACGCGACAAGCCGACACTGGCTTTCAAGCAAATGGAGGTTGCCGTGCATATCCATGGCCATTGCCACCAAAAGGCTTTTGGCGCCTTCCCGGCCGCGGTGGCGCTGCTGAAGCGTATCCCGGGCGTTACGGTGAAACCCATCACATCTTCCTGCTGCGGCATGGCGGGGGCGTTTGGCTATCAGGCGGAAAGCCAGGACGCATCGAAGGCCATGGCGGAACTCTCACTGCTGCCGGCGGTGCGTGCTGCGGGGGCAGAGGATTTCATCATCGCCGATGGCACATCCTGCCGGCATCAAATCGGTGATCTTGGTGGGCGAGAGGCGATTCATTCCGTGCGGCTGCTGGACCGAGCCCTGTCATGAACGACGCTGAAGTCATTCGTGCCTTCTGGTATGCCGAAGGGCGCGACACCTATCGCCCGATCTGGTTTCAGAAGAACGATGCGTTCGATGCCGAAATCCGCGACCGTTTCGGCGCGCTGATCCGCCCGGCGCGGGAAGGTGCTTTCGATTCCTGGGCTGAAACGCCAACAGGCGCTTTGGCGCTGCTGATCCTGCTGGATCAATTCCCGCGCAATGTCTTGCGTGGCCGCGCGGAAGCCTTCGCGAGCGATGCCCATGCCCGCGCCATTGCGCGCAAGGTGGTGCTGGAAAAGCGCTTTGACCTGAAGCTTGGTCCTTACGAAAAGCCTTTTGTCTATCTGCCTTTTGAACATAGTGAGGCGATGGCTGATCAGGATTTGTCTGTCGCGCTATTCGAAGGCTTGCGCGATATCCCTCATCATGCGCGGGAAAAAGGCGCGATTGACTATGCCTGGCGGCATCGCGTCGTAATCCAGAATTTTGGGCGCTTTCCCCATCGCAATGCAGCGCTTGGACGCGAATCTACACCAGCGGAAAAGGTATGGCTTGATGCGGGGGGTGGCTTTTAGTGGCGCTGCCTGTTGCCATTATTGGCGCTGGTCTGGCCGGCATTTCCGCCGCGCGCGCATTGATGGCACGGGGCCATGCCGTCACGATTTTCGACAAGGGCCGCGGCCCTGGCGGGCGCTTGGCAACACGGCGGATTGAGGCTGAGGGACGCAAGCTGCAATTCGATCATGGTGCGCAATATCTGCGTGCCGAGAGTGCAGATTTCGCCACTGCCTTGGCCGAAGCTGGAACTGCGCCCTGGCCGGATGCGGCGCGTCGTGTTGGTGTGCCTTCCATGTCTGCCGTGCCGCGCGCCTTGCTTGGTGAGATTCCCTGCGTTGCTTCACGCCATGTCGGGCAAATCACCGGACACCCCGGCGCCTGGATGCTTCGCCATTGGGATGCGCGGCTGGTCCGCCCAGGCAAGCCCTTGCCCGATACCGCCCCTGAAGAAGCCGGCCCCTTTGCCGCAGTGCTGCTGACCATGCCCGCCACGCAAGCGCGCGAGGTTTTGGGGCAGAACGCGCCTAGTCTAGATGATGCACTCGCCACCATTCGCTACGCGCCGTGCTGGACCGTGATGGCTTCCTTCAACGCGCCGCTGCCTCTGCCGGATACGCTCCGTCCCGAAGCGCATGCCATCGGTTGGGCGGCGCGGGATTCAGCCAAACCAGGGCGCGATGCGCGCCAAGAAAACTGGGTGATCCAGGCTGGCCCCGCCTGGACTCGCGCGCATCTGGAATTGCCCGCTGAGGCCATTGCGCAACCTTTGCTGGCTGCGCTGGTAAGCTTCAGTGCCGCGCCCTTGCCCGCACCCTTCATGGCGGTGGCGCATCGCTGGCGCTATTCGCTGCTCGAAGCGCCCTTGGGTGAGGCATGTCTTTGGGATGGCGCGGCGCGCATTGGCTATGCGAGCGATGGCTGCATCGGCGGGCGGGCCGAAGCGGCGTGGCAGAGCGGTGCGGCGCTCGCGGCCCAGGTGCTTGTATGAAACCCGCGCGTCCCGCTTTTGCCGATGATATCATGGCAAGCCTGCATGAAGCCTTTCGCCTGCTGGCAGATGCCGTGCCAAATCGGCGCAGCCCCTTGCATACGCCAACCATCGCCAGCCTGGATGATGCAGGCGCGCCGAGCCTGCGTACCGTTGTGCTGCGCGGTTTTGATGCCGAAGCGCGAACGCTCCGCGTTCATACCGATAGGCGCAGTGACAAGGCGCGCGGCATAGCGCGAGACCCACGCGTGATGATGCATTTCTATGATGCGGCGCTGCATGTGCAAATGCGCGTCGCGGGCCGCGCGACACTGCATCTGGATGATGCGGTGGCGGATGCCGCCTGGGCGGGCAGCCAACGCAGCAGCCGCATGTGCTATGCTGCGCCCGATGCGCCTAGTGCCATTGTCCCCGCGCCACCCGCCGCGCCGCAGGATACGGAGGTCGGCCGGCCGCATTTTGCTGCAGTGGTAATAGGCTTTCATCGGCTGGAATGGCTCTGGCTTGCCGCCGCCGGGCATCAACGCGCGCGCTTCATCTGGGATGAAGCGGGCAATCTTACCGCCGATTGGATCGCGCCATGAATATCGAAGCCATCACCGACGCCATGCTGCGCATTGCCGCCGAGCGTGGCCCAGAAAAAAGCCTGTGCCCTACCGATGTAGCGCGCGCTGTCTCAGCCGAAAACTGGCGTCCTTTGCTTGGGGCGGTGCGCAAGGTGGCAGCCGATCTGGCGCACCAGGGCAAGATTGAAATCCTCCGCAAGGGCAAACCCATCAACCCCGATGACATGCGGGGCGTCATTCGCTTGAGGGCCACATCATGATCTCTGCCCTGTTTTCTCGCGGCGCTGAGGGTATTCCTGCACCCGCGCCGCTTGATTTCGCAACACTGCAATTGCCGGCTTCTCCCAATACCTGCCTGCTGACGCCGAGCGTGGCACCTGGTCAGGGGCATTTGCAGCGAGACCCGCTGCCAGCCGCACCGGAAGCGGTGATGGCGGCTTTGGATCGCGTGGCGGCCGGAATGCCGCGCACATTCGCGCTCGCGCGCTTTCCGGCGCGTAACCAGGCGCAATGGGTGGTGCGCAGCGCGTTGATGAACTACCCCGATATTGTTGTGGCGGAAGCGGCACCAGTGACGGGCGGCACCGGGCTTTGGCTGTATTCCCGCAGCCTGATTGGCTGGTCGGATATGGGCGTCAATCGCGCCCGCGTCATGGCTTGGCTTGAAGCGCTGGAAGCAGCGCTGCGCGCTGGTTAGGCGGAACGCCATGCGCTGGATCATCACCTTCATTGCCGAAGCCTGGGCGCTAATCACCCCCTTTTGGCGTAGCGAGGAACGCTGGCGCGCACGCTTGCTGCTGGGGGTGGTGATCCTGCTCAATCTTTCGCTGGTGGGCATGACGGTGTTGCTGACTTATTGGCAGCGCGCCTTCTACAATACGCTTGAGAGTAAGGATTGGGATGGCTTCATCGCGCTGCTTTTCAGCTGGCATCGCACGGAAGCCGAGGGGCTGCTGCCGGGCTTTGTACTGGTGGCAGCGCTTTATATTCTGATTGCGGTGTATCAGCTTTATCTGCGCCAGGCCCTGCAAATGCGTTGGCGGCGCTGGCTGACTGATGTGTATCTGGCGCAATGGCTGTCTGATCGCGCCTATTACCGTATGGCCTTGACCGATCCCTATATGGATAATCCTGATCAGCGCATCGCCGATGATGCGCGGTTGTTTGTGGAAGATACACTTGGGCTTGGCATTGGCTTGCTCAATTCCATTGTCACGCTGGGGTCTTTCATCCTGGTGCTTTGGTCGCTGTCAGGGCCGGTCACGGTGCTTGGTGTCGAGATTCCTGGCTATATGGTTTGGGTGGCGCTGATCTATGCGCTGCTTGGCACCTGGCTTGCGCATTTGATTGGGCGTCCGCTGATCGCGCTCAATTTCTCGCAGCAAAGGCTAGAAGCGGATTTTCGTTATGCGCTGGTGCGGCTGCGCGAGAACACCGAAGGCATCGCGCTTTATGGCGGTGAGGCCGATGAAAAACGTGGGCTCACGCAGCGCTTCAGCAAGCTGATGCTGAATTGGTGGGATATCATGCGCGCCACCAAGCGCCTGACTTTCTTCACCGCGGGCTATGGGCAGGTGGCGTCCATCTTCCCGATTGTTGTTGCTGCCCCCGCCTATTTTGCAGGGCGCCTGCCGCTTGGTGGTCTTATTCAAACCAGCAGCGCCTTTGGCCAGGTGCAGGGTGCGCTTTCCTGGTTTGTGGATAATTACGGCAAGCTGACGGAATGGCGCGCGACTGTGGAGCGCCTGACAGGCTTCACCCAGTCCGTAGCAAAAGCGCGTGAGGCTGATTCAGGGCCAAAAGCCAGCAAGGGAAGTGCTGAAGGTCTTGCCATGCGCGATGTCACGCTCCAGCTGCCCGATGGGCGCGTGCTGCTGAGCGGCGCGCAAATGGATGTCGCCCCGGGCGAGGCGGTGCTGATCAATGGCCCTTCGGGTTCAGGCAAATCCACCCTGTTTCGCGCCATCGCCGGCATTTGGCCCTTCGGTAGCGGCACGATTTCCCTTCCGCAGAATGCGCGCGCGCTGTTTCTGCCGCAGCGCCCATACCTGCCGCTTGGTACCCTGAAGCGCGCCGTCTGCTACCCGGAAGATGAGGCGCGCTTCACCGATGCTGAGGCTGTGGCGGCGTTGGAGGAAGCGGGTCTTGGGCACCTCGCGCCCCGGCTTGGTGATAGTGATAGTTGGGGCCAGCGCCTTTCCGGTGGCGAACAGCAAAGGCTTTCCTTCGCGCGCGCCTTTCTGCTGCGTCCTGATTGGCTGTTTCTGGATGAGGCAACGGCAAGCCTTGATCCGGAAGCCGAGGAAGAATTGCACGAGAGGCTAAAGCGCGCCCTGCCTGAGCTGACCATGCTTTCCATCGCGCATCGCCCGGCCGTGGCACGGTTTCATGACAGGGTGTTGCGGGTGGAAGAAGGGCGATTGGTTGAAATTTCGAAGCAGTAAAGCCCGCGCCGCGTTATGCTGAAGGCGCGGCTTCGCCAATAATCCGCAATATATCGGCGCCATAACGTTCCACGCGCGAACGCCCCATGCCCGGCACTTCCAGCAATTCTTCCGTGTTTGAAGGGCGCCGCGCGGCAAGTCCCGCCAGGGTGCGATCATCCGCGACCACATAGGCCGGTACGCCCTGCGCCTGGGCAATGCCACGGCGCCAGCTGCGCAGTGCTTCAAACACCGGGTCATCGGAACCAATGCCCGCCACATCCGGCCCCTTGCGCGCCGGGGCCGCTTTCTTGCCGGCCTGTACTACATCTTCGCGCAGCATCACCACATCCTCACCGCGCAGAATGGGGCGCGCGGCTTCGGTGGCCACAAGTTCTCCGTGGTTTTCTACCGCCACATCCAAAGCGCCGCGGCCCACCAATTGCCGCGCGACACCACGCCAGGCGGTATCAGGCAGATCCTTCCCCACGCCAAAAGTCGGCAGCTTGTCGTGGGAAAATTGCGCGACCTTATCGGTCAGCCGCCCGCGCAATACATCTACCACATGCATCACGCCAAAACGTTGGCCGGTGCGCAGCACAGCGGAGATCATTTTCTGCGCGGCGATGGTGCCATCGAAAAGCCGAGGCGGTCTCAGGCAAATATCGCAATGCCCGCAGGCTTCGCGTTCCGGTTCCTCACCAAAACAGCGCAGCAGCAACGCACGACGACAGGTGGCAGCTTCCGCAATGCCGACCATGGCTTCAAGTCGCGCGCCTTCCACGCGCTTTTGTTCGTCAGTCGCGGGGCTTTCAGCGATGCGATGGCGGGCCAGCGCAATATCCCCGGCGCCATAAAGCAGCAATGCGCGCGCCGGCAGGCCATCTCGCCCTGCGCGACCGATTTCCTGATACCAGCTTTCAGGTGATCGCGGCAGATCAAGATGCGCAACCCAGCGCAGATCAGGCCGATCTATGCCCATGCCAAAGGCGATGGTCGCGGTCATCACCATTTCCTCACCGCGCGAAAAGCGCCGATGCGCTTCACGCTTGGCACTGGCTTCCATGCCGGCATGGAAGGCAATGGCTTCAGTGCCATCATCACGCAGCCAGGCGGCGGTGCTTTCGGTTTTTGCGCGGCTGCCGCAATAAATAATGCCGGTGCCGCCAGCTTCGCGAATCAAGGCGCGGATTTGGCCGCGTTCATTCTCTCGCGGCGCGGCTTCGATCAGGATATTGGGCCGGTCGAAGGAAGCGCGAAACACCGGCGCTTCCTGCAAGCCCAAT
>JAPLOJ010000157.1 GCA_026400795.1 Alphaproteobacteria bacterium | reverse complement strand
GGCGGCAAGGTGACGGAACAGCTTTTCGTGGCCGGTGGCTTTGCGGAAGTGGCTGCGGATCGCGTGACGATCCTTGCGGATGAGGCCACGCCGCTTGCCTCGCTATCCAAATCCGATGCTGAGGCTCGATTGGCGGAGGCTGAGGCGGCCTTTACCTCCGCTGCAAATGAAACCCCGGAAAAGCGCGAAGTTGCCATGGAGCGGCTGCTTGCCGCGCGGGTGATGGTTGAAGCGGCGATGGCGGCCTGAAGGCCAACGCATTGTGACGTTTCGGCGGGCGGGTCTTGGATCCGCCCGTTTCTTTTTGGGGTAGGTTTCGTGCAACCCTGCCTTGAAACCGCCGCATCTTGGCACAAGAACATAGTCTGAATGGGTCGTTAAGGCCCCTCATGGCAAGTCGCTCGGGGTAGGTTCATGAAGCATTGGCATATTGATGAGCTTGGTTGGGATCGCTTCGACCCTTCCAAGGTTGATCCTGAAATCGTGCCGCTGATCAAGGCCGCCGCGATGGTGGAACGCAATGCGGCGGATTACGTGACCTACCTCACGCGCGTTTTCGCCGATGATCCGGATTTCATCGCGGCTGTCGAACATTGGGGCGTGGAAGAAACCCAGCATGGCGATGCGCTGGGCCGTTGGGGCATGTTGGCTGATCCTGCTTGGGATTTCACGGCCGCGTTTGAACGCTATCGCGCTGGCTATCAAATCCAATTGGATGCTGAAGCTTCCATTCGTGGCAGCCGTACAGGTGAATTGATCGCGCGTTGCATGGTGGAAACCGGCACCAGCAGCTATTACACCGCCCTTGGCGAAGCCACCGAAGAACCCGCGCTGAAGCAGGTCTGTCGGCTGATCGCCGCCGATGAATACCGCCACTTCAAGCTGTTTTATGATCATATGAAGCGCTATCTGGCGCGCGAGAATCTCTCCTTCTCCAAGCGCCTGCGTGTGGCCTTGGGCCGCATTGGGGAGACAGAGGATGATGAACTCGCCTTCGCCTTCCACAGCGCCAATGAAGCTGACGGCACGCCTTACGACCATGAACGCTCCACCACCGCCTATATGGGGCGCGCGATTGGTTTTTATCGCTTTAACCATATCGAACGCGGCATGGGGATGATCTTCAAGACCATCGGGCTTGATCCACGCGGGCGGATTTCTGACATGGCGGCAAAGGCTTCCTGGCGGCTGCTGCAATGGCGGCGGGACAAGTATCGCGCGGCGCTGGCGAAATACGCCGATGAAAACACGGTGCCTTTCAAGCGGGCGGCCTGACCGGCTGGCAATTCCGGCAGATAAAACGCCCGCATGATGCATTCAGCATCTTGTCGGCAGGCGCAAAATAAAGGAATGAACGGGCCGTATTCGCCCAAGGGGTCGCGCCTGTTTTGCGTGGATGACAAGCCCCGCAAGGATCAATCCGGGCGAAAAGCTGCGTAGCAAAGGAGAAACGGCAGATGCGCGTTTACTATGACCGCGATGCGGATGTGAATCTGATCAAGGCCCGGAAGGTTGCGGTCATTGGCTTCGGCAGCCAGGGCCATGCCCATGCGATGAACATGCGCGATTCCGGCGTGAAGGACGTCGTCATCGGGCTGCGCCCCGGCGCCTCCGCGAAGAAGGCCGAGGCCGCGGGCTTCAAGGTCCTCCCCCCCGCCGAGGCTGCGGCCTGGGCCGACG
>JAPLOJ010000046.1 GCA_026400795.1 Alphaproteobacteria bacterium | reverse complement strand
CCTCGACTTCCAAAGGATTGGCCAAGCCAAGACCGCACACAGTCATATCGGGCCGCGCTTCACGGCAGCGGTCCAACTGCAGATCCACATGCTGGCCTTCTACCAACTTCGCCGTTGCTGGCAGCAGCGCCAATTCATGCGCCAGATGTTGGCGATGCAGATAAGGCGTGCCGATTTCAATCGGCTGCATGCCCAATTCGCGCGACAGAAAGCGCGCCAAAGGCACTTCAAGCTGCGAATCGGGGAAGAAGAAAATGCTTTTTCCATCGAGCGTCTTGCGATGATTGGCCAGTGCGGCACGGGCGCGTTCGCGGCCCTGTGCAGTGGCTTGGGTGAAGCGTTCTTCACTCACACCCCAAACCTCGGCCGCGGCACGCAGCCAGGCGGTTGTCCCTTCCTCGCCCAAGGGAAAGGCTGCCGGGATATGCCGTGCGCCACGCGCTTCCAAAGCGCGGGCCGTGCCGGCCAGAAAAGGTTGCGCGAGCAGAAAACGCGTACCTTCGCCAACCGCCGGTAATTCAGATGCGCGGCGCGATGGCAGGAAGCGCACCGGCCCCACGCCAAGTGCCGCGAAAAGCCGAATGAATTGGTCTTCAACCACTTCCGCCAACGCGCCCACCACCAGCAGTGAACGCGCGGTGCCTGGTTCGGTCGGCATTTCCGGCACCAAAGCGGCAAGGCAAGCATCCTCACCTTCGGTGAAGGTGGTCTCAATGCCGCTACCGGAATAACTCAACACGCGCACACTTGGTAAGAAACGCTCCGAAAGACGTTGCGCGGCACGCGAAAGATCAAGCTTGATCACTTCCGATGGGCAGGACCCCACCAGGAACAGCATACGAATATCAGGCCGACGCTGGATCAAGCGCGTTACCACGCGGTCCAATTCTTCATTCGCATCCGCCAGCCCGGCCAGATCACGTTCTTCAATGATGGCGGTTGCGAATCGGGGTTCGGCGAAAATCATGACACCGGCGGCGGATTGCAGCAGATGCGCGCAAGTACGGCTGCCAACCACCAGGAAGAACGCATCCTGAATCTTACGATGCAGCCAGATAATGCCGGTCAGGCCACAGAAAACCTCGCGCTGCCCGCGTTCACGCAGAATGGGCGTATCGGCGCAGCCAGCGGTCTCAGCTGCAATGCCTTGGGGCTCGGAAGATGCGCCGGCAAGGCTCATGTCATTTGGCCTGCGTCGCCGCCGCGCCAGCTTGTTTCCGCACGCCGCGCGGCGCGCAGCTTCAGAACGAATTGAGCCGCATTGACGACATAGGCAGCATAGGCAGCCAGCGCCAGCATCATCTGCCCGCGGCCATCACCAATGCCAAGCAGCAGCACGACCAGATAGGCAGTGTGCAGCGCCAACACCAACATGCTGAAAACATCTTCCCAGAAGAAGGCCGGTGCAAACAGCCAGCGGTCAAACACCACTTTTTCCCAGATGCAGCCCGTCACCATGATCAGATACAGGATGGCGGTTTTGGCGATGATCGAAGCCGTTGCGGCGACGTAACCTTCCCCGGTAGCAAGATAGTTCAGCACCAGGCCCAGGCTGACCAGAAAGACCAAGAATTGGACTGGGGCCAGGATGCCCTGCACCATGGTCCAGGGGGTTGAATCCCGCCGCCGACGCTCATCCGGGGTGTAAAGGGGCATCGCCGCCCCCCGCTTCACGCCGGCGTGCCGCTTGCTGGCGCGGCCTGTGGCGGCATTCCAAGGACTGGCGTCCAGGGCCTTGAAAATACCGGTAAAGCGGTCTGCTGTCAGCATGGCTTGACACCTCCAGGAATGAACGCGAGTCGGGCAGCCCGAATTGGGGTGGCGCAGGCCAAAGCCCTAATCTGGCGCGTTTCGGCCAGTTTTCCTTGGATTTGCGCGACGCATAGGGTCATTCGGACCCCTCCCCAATCTTCTACATTCGGAAGGCTAGCGGGCTTGCGAGGCACGTGTCAAGAAAGATTGACGTATTTTTTGATTGACAGTAAGTCTCCCTCAGGGCGAAGCTTCCCGCTCAAAGGGGTTCACCATGAAGTCGAGCAGAAATGACGAACGACAGGACCAAGCGGAATATGTGGAAGCCGATCGCGGTTTCACGCTATATTCCCGTTCGGACATGGCAGACTCAGACCCCGAACCCAGGGAAGGGCCCGCTGAATCGGAATTGCGCACCCCTATCCGGGATCGTGCCTTTCCCTTGAAGCGGGTGATCGAAACCGAGGTAATCCCTCGACTCGTACTGGCGCAGCGCGTGCTGAACAATCCAGCTTATGAACCTCTTGATGGCCATCCAGCGGCGCCGACATCCGAAGATGTTGAAGCCTTTGCCGCCCTGGCGCGCCTTGGCAATACCGACAATGCCGTGACCTTTGTTGAGGCGTTTTGTGCGCGCGGCCTGCCGCTGCCGCAGGTTTATCTTGGCCTGCTTGCGCCCGCCGCCCGCCTTCTTGGCGCGTGCTGGGAAGATGATGTTTGTGACTTTACCGAAGTCACCATCGGCCTGCGCTGTCTGCACGCGGTTTGCCATGTGCTGGAGCCGCGCTTTGCCCCGCTTTTCCCTGACGGTCGGGCAGGCCGACGCATTCTGCTGGCCTCCGCCCCGGGTGAACAACATGGATTAGGCCTGACCATGGTGGAGCAATTCTTCCGCCGCGCCGGTTGGGAAGCTTGGATAGATGGCGGGGTCGATAGTGAATCCCTGCTTGCTATGGTTGCCGAAAAGCATTTCGGCCTGGTCGGGTTTTCTATCGGTGGTGAGACACATATCGATGCCCTGACAAAGCTTATTCGTGATATCCGGCGCGCATCGCGCAATGCCAATCTGGGCATTCTGGTGGGCGGGCCCTTGCTGTTGCAGGAACCGCAGTTGGTGAAACGCCTTGGCGCGGACGCCACGGCGCGGGATGCGGAAGAAGCAGTGCTGCAGGCTGAGGCCTTGCTGGCATTACAAGGACGAGGAAGTGAGGGAATCGCGGGCTAGGGGCCCCGGCAGTGCGTCAGAAAGCGTCGCCTCCCCTTGATCTGCTTCGGTGCCTTGAAGAAATGGCGCCGCTCCTTCTAGAAGGTCCCCAATTTTCGTGAAAACGTTCCTCGCCCCTCGCAAATCACTTGGAGATTTGGATGCTGATGCTGCGGCCTCATTGGTCTCGGCGGCGGCAGATATGGCGCTGGTTGTGGATGAACAGGGCGTCATTCGCGATATCGCTTTCAGCAACCAGGAATTATCAAAGGCCTTAGGCGGGCATCAGACTTGGCTTGGTCGCCCCTGGGCGGAAACCGTCACAACGGAAAGCCGCCCCAAGGTGGAAGCGCTGTTGAGTGGCGCGCCCAGCGAAGCGAAATGGCGCAGCATCAATCAGGTCGCCGAAGGCGGCGAATCCGTGCCGCTGCTTTTCGCCGCCGTGCCCTTGCAGCGCGGGAATCGGCGGGTGGTTTTTGGCCGCGACCTCAGCGCGCAATCACGCATGCAACAAAGATTGCTGGAAACCCAGCAATCCATGGAACGCGATTATGCGAAGCTCCGCCAAGCGGAAACGCGCTATCGCCTGCTGTTCCAACTTTCTGCTGATGCAACGCTGATTGTTGATGGTGCCACGGGGCGCGTGACGGAAGCCAACCCCGCTGCCGAACAGCTTTTTGGCCGGCATTCCCGCCGCGTGATCGGCCGGACATTGATGGATGCCTTCACCACGGAAAGCCGCCAGGCGGTGCAATCACTGCTCGCTTCTGTGCGCATTGCCGGGCGCGGCGACGAAGTGGGCGCGCAGCTTGTCGATTCGGGGCGCGAAGTGACCATTGCCGCCAACAGCTTCCGGCAGGATGGCGCTTCGGTGCTGCTGGTGCGGCTTTCCTTGCGGGCCGGCGATCAACCGGCAGGGCTTTCCTCTGCCAAGGCACAAATGCTGAAAGTGGCGGAAAACCTGCCTGATGCCTTCGTGATTACGCATCAGAATGGCGTGGTGATTTCCGCCAATGGCGCCTTTCTTGATTTGGTCGAACTTGGTTCAGAAGAACAGGTACGCGGCGAATCGCTGGAACGCTGGCTGGGTGGGCAGGGCATCGAAATTGAAGTGCTGCTCTCCAACCTTCGCAATCGCGGTACCGTCAGGCTTTATAACACCACGCTGCGTGGCGCGATGGGCGCGCGGGTAGAGGTGGAAATTTCCGCCGTCACCGTGACGCATGCCGGGCAGGAAGTATTCGGCTTTGCGATTCGCGATATTGGTGCGCGGGTCGCGGAACCACGCCAGGCCGGCGCGCATGCTACGCGATCCGTCGAACAGCTCACGGAATTGATTGGGCGCGTGCCGCTCAAGGACCTTGTGCGGGATGCGACGGATGCGATTGAACGCCTGTGCATCGAAGCCGCCTTACAGCTTTCGGGTGATAATCGCGCTTCGGCGGCGGAAATGCTCGGGCTTAGTCGGCAGAGTCTTTACGTGAAGTTGCATCGCTACGGGCTTGGCGATCTCGGCGCCGATAGCGCCGAGCAAGGGTGAGGTAGCGCGATGGCGGCCCCCGTTGCATCAGCGACGACCGCCCCTGCCCCGCGGCTGAAGCCATCCGCGGTTCTGGAATTATTGAAGCCCATCACCTGGTTTCCACCCATGTGGGCCTTTGGCTGCGGCGTTGCTTCCGCCCATGGTGGATTTGCCGAGCACTGGCCTTTGGCATTGCTCGGCGTGGTGCTGGCCGGACCTTTGGTTTGCGCGATGAGTCAGGCGGCAAATGATTGGTATGATCGCCATGTGGATGCCATCAATGAACCGAATCGCCCGATTCCATCGGGGCGCATTCCGGGGCGCTGGGGTTTGTATATTGCGCTGTTCTGGACAGGACTTTCGCTGATTGCTGCTGTGCCGCTGGGTGCCTGGGGTTTTGGCGCAACCATCATCGCCATTGCGCTCGCCTGGGCTTATAGCGCGCCGCCCTTTCGGCTGAAGGCCAATGGCTGGTGGGGCAATCTGGCTTGTGGCTTGGCCTATGAAACCCTGCCTTGGGTGACGGCAGCGGCGATCATGTCGGGCGGCGCGCCGGATTGGCGCGTGCTGCTGGTGGCGTTGCTTTATGGCCTTGGTGCGCATGGCATCATGACATTGAATGACTTCAAGGCGATTGAAGGTGATCGCCGCATGGGCGTGCTTTCTTTGCCCGTGCAATTGGGTGCGGAGCGAGCCGGGCTGGTCGCCTGCATTTTCATGGCAGTGCCGCAGGTTTTGGTGATTGGGCTGCTCGTTGCCTGGGATGCGCCCTGGCACGCGGCGGCAGTCGCGCTTTCGCTACTGATCCAGCTTGGCCTGATGCGGCGCATGTTGAGCGATCCGCGCGCGCTCGCCCCTTGGTATAACGGCACAGGCGTTTTGCTTTACGTGATTGGCATGCTGATCAGCGCCTTTGCGCTGGCCGCTTTGACCGGAGGCGCAGCATGAACCCCGCACCGCTCGGCTGGTTTGGCATTATCCGTCTGGGTTTGGTGCAAACCGCCCTCGGCGCGATTGTGGTGCTGACAACCTCCGCGCTCAATCGCGTGATGGTGGTGGAATTGGCCCTGCCCGCGACGCTGCCGGGGATTCTGGTTGGGATCCATTACGCGCTGCAAATGCTGCGCCCGCGCATGGGCTATGGGTCCGATATGGGCGGGCGACGCACACCCTGGATCATTGGCGGCATGGCAGTGCTGGCCTTGGGTGGTGTTTTGGCCGCGGCGGGCACGGCGTTGATGGCGGAATCGCTTTGGGCCGGCATTGCACTTGCCGTATTGGCGTTTTTGCTGATTGGCGCGGGTGTTGGCGCGGCCGGCACGTCTTTGTTGGTACTACTCGCTTCGCGCACCGCGCCTGCACGCCGCGCCGCTGCCGCATCACTGGTTTGGATCATGATGATCGCGGGCTTTGTGATCACCACCGCCATCGCCGGGCGGCTGCTTGATCCCTATTCGCCCATGCGACTTGTTGCTGTTGCCGGTGGCGTTTCCGCGATTGCCTTCACGCTGGCGATTCTCGCCGTTTGGGGCATGGAAGGCCCACGCGCCGCGCGCCCGGAAGCAGGCGATGCCGCGAAGCCGCCCTTCCGCCAGGCTCTACGTGAGGTTTGGGCGGAACCGGAAGCGCGCCGCTTCACCATTTTCATCTTCGTTTCCATGCTCGCCTATAGCGCGCAGGATCTGATCCTGGAGCCTTTCGCCGGCGCGGTATTTGGCCGCACCCTCGGCGAGACCACGCGCATTTCATCGTTGCAACATGCGGGCGTGCTGGTTGGCATGATTGCCATTGCGCTGATTGGCAGTGTGCGCGGCGGGCGCTGGGCGGGCACGCTCCGCTTCTGGACCATCGCGGGGTGTCTTGCCACGGCAGTGATGATGCTCGCCCTTTCCGTCGCGGGACAATTCGGCGCGGCCTGGCCGCTCAAGACCAGCTTCTTCGCGCTTGGTGTCGCGAATGGTGTTTTCGCTGCCGCTGCCATTGCTTCCATGATGCAAATGGTCGCGCGCGGGCACGAAGCCCGCGAGGGTACGCGCATGGGGCTTTGGGGCGCAGCGCAGGCCGTGGCCTTTGGGCTTGGTGGGCTTGCCGGTGCAGCGGCGGTGGATGTGGCGCGGATCGCACTTGGCCAGGCAGAAGCGGCTTATGCCGCGGTCTTCATCATTGATGCGGCGCTGTTCATTGCCTCGGCCATCCTGGCCGCGCGCATTAATCGTCCAAAAATCAGCAAGACCGGCGGCTTCGGCCCAATGGTACCGGCGCAGTAGAGGAAAATGGCCATGCAAACATATGATGTGATCGTAGTGGGCGGCGGACCATCGGGGGCCACCGCCGCTGATGACCTGGCGCGCCGGGGGCGTAGCGTGCTGCTGCTGGATCGCGCAGGGCGCATCAAACCCTGCGGTGGTGCGATTCCGCCGCGCCTCATTCGCGATTTTGCCATTCCGGATGAATTGCTGGTGGCGAAGATCAATTCCGCCCGCATGGTCTCCCCCAGCGCCAAGGCGGTGGATATGCCGATTGATGGCGGCTTTGTCGGCATGGTGGATCGCGCGGATTTCGACGAATGGCTGCGCGAGCGCGCGGAGCACGCCGGCGCAGAACGCCAGACCGGTTCTTATGATCGTATCACGCGCGATGCCGATGGCACCGCCATTGTGCATTGGGAATCGAAGGATGGCGCAGCGGTTGCTGCCCGCGCACGCTTGGTGATTGGCGCCGATGGCGCGCGATCCCAGGTGGCGAAGCAGGAAGTGCCAGGCGGTGACAAGGTGCGCTGCGTTTTCGCCTATCATGAAATTGTGCGCTCACCGCCCAATGGTGGCGGTGCGGATTTCGATTCCAAGCGCTGCGATGTCTATTACCAGGGCAAGCTTTCGCCCGATTTCTACGCCTGGATCTTCCCGCATGGCGATACCACCAGCATCGGCACGGGTTCCATGCAAAAGGGCTTTTCGCTGCGTGGTTCGGTTGCTGAACTCCGCCGCGATATTGGCCTGACGAATGCCGAGACAATCCGCCGCGAAGGCGCACCTATTCCGCTGAAGCCTCTGAAGCGCTGGGATAATGGCCGCGATGTGATCCTGGCCGGGGACGCCGCCGGCGTGGTCGCCCCTGCGTCCGGTGAGGGCATTTACTACGCCATGTATGGCGGCAGGTTGGCCGCTGATGCCGCTGAGGAATGCCTGAAGACCGGCGATGCACGTGCCCTTGCCGGCGCGCGCAAGCGCTTCATGAAGGCGCATGGCAAAGTCTTCTGGGTGCTCGGCATCATGCAGTATTTCTGGTATTCGTCAGATAAAAGGCGGGAGAAGTTTGTCTCCATCTGCGCAGATAAGGATGTGCAACGCCTGACTTGGGAATCCTACATGAACAAGGAATTGGTCCGGCGCGATCCCCTTGCGCATGTCCGAATTTTCTTCAAGGATTTGGCACATCTCTTTGGCCTCGCAAGGGCCTAGGGGCAGAGCAACAAATAAGGTTTTTGAGGAATGGCGTTTCAGCCCATGCGCATTGGCACGCGCGGTTCTCCGCTTGCGCTTTGGCAAGCGCGGCATTTTGCAAGCGTGGCCCGCGCGGCCATCCCGGCGCTGGCCGAAGATGGCGCGCTGGAAGAACACATCATCGCGACATCCGGCGACAAGGTTCAGGATAAGCGCCTGGCCGATATTGGCGGCAAAGGGCTTTTCGCCAAGGAAATCCATGAGGCGCTTGCCGATCGCCGCATTGATGTCGCGGTGCATAGCCTCAAGGATTTGGAAACCGAATTGCCGCCAGGCATTGTGCTGGCCTGTGTCCTGGAACGGGAAGACCCGCGCGATGCGCTGATTCTGGGTGCTGGATGCGGCGCGGGGACGGCGGATGATCCGCTAACTGTCTTGCCGCAAGGCGCCTTGGTCGGCACGGCTTCCGTGCGCCGGCAAGCGCAATTGCTGCATCGGCGGCCCGATCTGCGCGTGGATATCATTCGCGGCAATGTGCAAACGCGGCTCGGGCGAGTCGCGGCGGGGGATTTTACCTGCTCCCTGTTGGCGCTCGCGGGTCTGAAACGGCTTGGCATGGCGGACCGCGCGCAAGTGGTGCTGGACCCGGAAGCCATGCTGCCCGCCGCCTGCCAAGGGATAGTCGGCATCACCGCGCGCGCGGATGACGCCCCAACGCTGGCGCTTCTCGCGCGCATTGAACATGCGCCAAGCCGCTTGGTTGCGGATGCCGAACGCGCTTTGCTCGGCGCGCTGGATGGGTCCTGCCGCACGCCGATTGGCGCGCATGCTACGCTTCTGCCTGATGGGCGGCTTCGCATGCACGGGCTTGTTGCGCGCGCCGATGGCAGTTTCCTGAGGCGCAACATGGGTGAGGCCGCCGCGAAGGATGGCCCGCAGCTTGGGCGCGACCTGGCCGCCGCTTTGAAGCGCGAAAGCCCCGCAGATATCTTTGGTTGAAGCGGGCTGGGGTTTTAGCCCCGCCCGGCCAGCGCCCCCATGCGGCGCGGCGTAGCGATCTCACCATCCCGCCGGCGCAATTCTTCCGCCATGACGCGATGCACCATGGCAATGGCGGCATCATCCAAGTTTGCCACCCAAAGCCGCGCAAAGCTTGGATCAAAGCTGGGGTCGAGCACCTGGCGCGGTAGGGAAAGCTCCGCCGCGCGTGCCTGAATTTCCGCCGCCGCCCCGGGACTATCGAGTGCGATGGCGCGCAGCCTGCGCGGGTCTGTGATGATGTTTGCCATAAACACATCAAGAGCAGCGGTTGCGCGGTCCAGCGCTGCCGCATCCCCCTCTGCCTCGGCGAATTCCAGGCCGGCTTTCAGCGCCTCATAGGCGATGCGATGCGAATTACCATTCATGGATGCCCCCTCCAGAGCTTACCAGAAGGCTGCGCCTTTTCGCGCCCATGTGTCAATCAAAATTGACAGTTATTTGGCGACCATCAATCGCGCCAGCGGCGCCACACATCCCAGGCATGGGCGAAAAACGCGGCCGTCAGCGCAAGGGAAACAAAGCCCCACCAGGCCCCGGTCAGCGCCGCCCGCAAAGCAAGCGCGAAGAACACCCCCGGCAGCACGAGGGCTATCACCGATTGCGGCGGCAGGCCGCGCCCGGTGAGCCACCAAAATCCCAGCAGCGCCAAGGCTTCCACAAACAGAACCGCCACCATCAGTTCGGCGACTTGGCCGGAGGCGAAAAAGGCGGTGAAATCCGGCATGGCGCGCCTGGCTATTCTTCGGCCGGAACAGCGAAGCCTTCCGGCGCAAGGCCGGCGGCATGGCGCTGCCACATCATGCGATAGGCGCTCTCCAGATGGCGCGTGAAGCGCGGCGTGTTGAACAGCGGCGCTCTGGGAATTGCCGCTGCAAGCTTGGCTTTCAGCGCGTTGGCGCGCGCACCATCGCGGCCAATCGCAATCGCCAGCGCTTCATACGCTGCCGCATCGCGCGTGATCATTTCCGGCAGGCCGACAGCGTTCAGCAAGCTTGCCGCCACGCGCCCGGCAAACGCCTGCCCCAATTGCGTCAGTACCGGCAGCCCAGCCCAGAGCGCATCACTCGCCGTGGTATGCGCATTATAGGGGAGCGTATCGAGGAAAAGATCCGCCAGCCGATGCCGCGCAAGATGTTGTGCGGAGGGCAGCGAAGGCCCAAAGACCAGCCGCGCCGGATCAATGCCCTGCACTTCCGCCACACCGCGCAGCCGCGCGATGGAATCTGAATCATTGGCGAGCAACCACAAGACGGAGCCCGGCACCGCAGCCAGAATGCGCATCCAGGACGCGAAGATTTCCGGCGTGATCTTATAGGCATTGTTGAAACAGCAATAAACAAACCCATCCGCCGGCAGCCCGGCCTCAGCGCGTGAGGGTGTATCGGGTGCGATCACGCGACGGTCATCATTCGCCTGATAGCTATCGGGCAGATGGACGATTTTTTCGTCATAGAAGCGTTGCTGATCCATGGGCAGCACGGTCGCATCCGCCAGGATGTAATCCAGGAAATCGGCACCCACCGTGCCAGGATAGCCAAGATAGCTGACCTGCAAGGGCGCTAGGCGCTGCGCAAAAGGAGCGAGCCGTGCATCCTGCGTATAGTCCTTCAGATCAACGGCAATATCAATTCCGGCTTGGCGCGCGGCGGCGATAATTGCGCCATCGGAAAGCCGCGCGCATTCGTGGAAATGATCAACCGTGGCGCGGGCGCGCGCGCGCATCGCGTCCTCAATTTCTGGACCATAGGAAAAGGCGTGAATTTCGAAGGCGTCTCGGTCGTGGCATTCCAGTACGCCGGCGAGCAGATGCATGGTCGCGTGATTGTGCAAATCCGCCGAGAAATACCCAATGCGCAACCGATCACGCTGTGTGGCGGGCGGTGGCTGAACGCTTGGGGCAAGCGGTAGAGTCTCACGCGTATAGGCGCGGGCGGCGATCTGGTGCAGTTCCGGATCATCGCAAATACCAAGCAGCGCAAAAGGATTGGCCACATATTGCCGCGCGCGTACACGCTCCAGCAGAAACTGCCGCTGTTCCGGCAGCCCTGCCCAATCCCAACGCCGTTGCTTGGTATAGACCAGCGAAGAAAGCGCTTCAGTGACACCAGGATCGAGCGCGACTGCTTTCTCAAACCGCGCCACGGCTTCCGTTTGCCGGTTCAGCGCATTCAGCGAATTGCCCTCATAATTCAGCGCCTCTGCGGAATTGGGGTCAAGGGCCAATACGCGTTCATAACATGCGAGTGCTTCCTCATGCCGGTTGAGCAATGCCAGGGCATTGCCAAGATTGAGGTGAGCATTGGCAGCACGCGGTGCCACTTCAATGGCGCGCTGATATGTCTCAATCGCTTCTGGCACACGGCGCAAAGCCTTCAGCGCAACCCCCTTGCCGATCAGCGCTTCCGCATCACGCGCATCAAGCGCGAGTGCCGCATCAAAGGTGTGGATTGCTTCCTCATGCCGGTTCTCGCCACTCAAGGCCAAACCCTTGCCGGTAAGTGCCTTGACGACCGGCGGTTTGACTATTGCCAGCCGTTCAAACAGCCCGAGCGCGCGTGGATAATCACGCAGGCCAAGAAAGCCGCTACCAAGCGAAAGTAAGGTCTCAAGGCTGGCGCGCTGCTTGTCCAAGAAGCCGGTGAGGAAGATCACCGCTTCGCGATGCTGGCCGAGCTTTTGCAGCGTATCGGAAAGTGTAGCCGCGGCGCGGGAATGGCCTGGCTCCAGCGTCAGTGCGGCGCGGAAGGCTTCCATGGCGCCGGCTGCATCGCCAAGGCGCAACCGGCAAAGCCCGCGATTGACATGAAAATCGCCATCAATCCCGGCAAAGCCGCGCACAATGATGTCTTCATAGGCCGCGCTGGCACGTTGCACGTCACCGGCTTCCAGCAAAGCATCGGCCAGGTTGAAATGCGCAAAGGCAAAGCCGGGTTCGGCCTTGATCGCGGCACTGAAAGCCTCCACCGCCGCGGCCTTATCGCCCATGGCGCGGCGCGCATTGCCAAGGTCATTCAGCAGGGCAGCATTGGGCGGCGCCAAGCCGGCTGCGCGTTCCAAAGCCTCACGCGCCGGCGCTACCTGGCCGCACGCAAAAAGCGCCAAGCCGAGCAGCCGATTGGCCTCGGCATGGTTTGGCTGCTCCTGCAAGAAGGCGCGATACCCCGCAATGGCCGCATCCAGATTGCCGGCCTGATGCTGGCGGAGAGAGGCGTGCAAATCGGGCGAGGCCAAGGCGATTCCTTCCAGGCAGAAACAGCGCGCCTTTCCTTGCCCGGAAAAGCCCCCGCCCGTCCAGCAGGCCCGGGGAGGCGCGTGCTTAGAACAAGGACATCTGCGCCCCAGGCACCGCGAAGTGCCCGCAATCCAGCGCGCCTGTCCCGCCGCCGCGCTTCTCCAGGCCAAGCCGACGCATCGCCACCGCAAAGCGCCGCGCCAGCAATTCCGCATAAGGCCCGCTGCCAGTCTGGCGCTGGCCAAAGCGGCTATCATACAGCGCGCCGCCACGGGTCTGGCGGATCAGCGACAGCACCCGGGCGGCGCGATCGGGCATGTGCCGGGCCAGCCATTCCTCAAAAAGCTGTTTGATTTCCAAGGGCAGGCGCAGCAGCACGTAGCCCGCGCTGGTCGCCCCCGCCGCAGCGCCCTGTTCCAGCAGCCGTTCCAATTCCATGTCATTCACGGCTGGGATCATGGGCGCGGCCAGGATGGCGGTTGGCACGCCGGCTGCCGTCAATTCCCGGACGGCCTGCAACCGCCGCGCCGGGGTGGCGGCCCTTGGCTCCATGATGCGCGCCAAAGCGGGATCGAGCGTGGTGATGGAAAGGCACACCCGCACCAGATTGCGCGCGGCCAGGCGCTGCAGAATATCGCTATCGCGCAAAACGCCCGCGGATTTGGTCACGATGGTGACGGGGTGGCTGAAACGGTCCAGCACTTCCAGTACCGCGCGGGTCAGCCCCAATTGGCGTTCCACCGGCTGATAGGGGTCCGTATTGGCGCCAAGGGCGATCGGGCGGGGCTGATAGCCTGGCTTACGGAGCTCCTTTTCCAGCAGCGCCGCGATATCGGGCTTGAACATCAGCCGCGTTTCGAAATCGAGCCCCGGCGAGAAGCCCAGATAGGCATGGGATGGCCGCGCATAACAGTAGATGCAGCCATGTTCGCAGCCGCGATAGGGGTTGATGGACCGGTCAAACCCCAGATCCGGGCTTTCATTGTAACTCAGCGCGGATTTAGCCCGGTCCTCGGTCAGGCTGGTCGGCAAGGGCGGCAATTCCGCGAAGCTTTGCTCAAGCGTCGCCCAGCCATCATCAAACGCCTCCCGCCGCGCCGGTTCAAAGCGCACCGGCGGGTTGGAGACCGCCCCGCGCCCCTTGCGGGCAAGGGATGGCATGGCGAAGCATTGCGCACCGCTATCGCCAGGGGTCAGGTTGGGGATACCATCGGGCATGAAATGCTTCCCATTCCAATCCTCGACACCCTGGCAGGAAGGCTAGGGCGAGTCAAGAACAAAATAAGAACAAATGAGCCCTTTGCCCATCTCCGCGCTCGTCCCGACGCTGAACGCCGCCGCAAGCCTGCCGGGGACGCTCATGGCTTTGCGCGGGGAGGTGGCCGAAATCATCATCGCCGATGGCGGCAGCACGGATGGCACGCCCGACATCGCGCGGGCCTGCGGCGCGCTTGTGATCACAGCCCCGCGCGGGCGCGGCCCGCAGTTGCGCGCCGCCGCCGAAGCAGCAAGCCAGCCTTGGCTGCTTGCGCTGCATGCCGATACGTGCCCTGGCACGGGTTGGCAGGAAGCGGTTGCGGGCTTCATCGCGCGCCCCGAAGCCGCGAAGCAGGCCGGCTATTTCCGCTTCGCCCTGGATGATGCGGCCCCAGAAGCGCGCCGCCTGGAAGCCATGGTCGCCTGGCGCAGTCGCGCGCTTGGCCTGCCCTATGGCGATCAGGGCCTGCTGATCGGGCGCGATTCCTATCAGGCGCTTGGCGGCTATGATTCGATTCCACTGATGGAAGACGTGGCGCTGATTCGCCGCATTGGCCGCAAGTCGTTGGTCGCTCTGCCAGCAGATTTCATCACCTCGGCCGAGAAATGGCAGCGGGATGGCTGGTATGCTCGCTCAGTGCGGAACCTGTTCTGCCTGTCGCTCTGGTTCGCGGGGGTTTCGCCGGATCGGATTGCGAGACTCTATGCGCGCCGACGCTGATCGGCTTTGGTGGAAAGATGCGCCGCCCCATTGTGATCATTTTTGCCCGCGCGCCGCGGCTTGGCGCGGTGAAGCGGCGCCTGGCCGCTGGCATTGGCGCGCGCGGCGCCTTGCGCTTCTATCGGCGCATGCTGGCGGCCACCGCCTGGCCCATTGCGCGGGATCGTCGGTGGCACACAATTCTGGCCATTACGCCAGCCGGGGCGCCAGCGGATTGGGGACGCCTGGCGCCGCGCGGCACGCCACGCATGGGCCAAGTTGCCGGCGATTTAGGCCAGCGCATGGAAAAGGCCATGGCACCCTTCCCGCGCGCCATCCTGATCGGCAGCGATATTCCGGGCCTTGGCCCCGCTGATATCGCCGCTGGCTTTCGCGCGCTTGGAAAAGCGGATGCGGTTTTCGGCCCGGCGCTGGATGGCGGCTATTGGCTGGTGGGCTTCGGCCCCAGGCGCCCGCATCGCCCCTTCGCCAAGGTGCGCTGGTCCAGCCCCCATGCCTTGGCCGATACCTTGGCCAATTTCCGCCGCCACCGCGTGGCACTTCTGCCACCTAAGCGGGATGTGGATAGCGCCGAGGATCTGGCAGCGCTTAGCATCACGCGCCGGCGCTGAACCAGCGTCCAAATTACGGGCGTTTTCCATATGGCGCGGCGTACGGATTTGTATCACGCTGCCCCACAAAGAAGGGTTCTGCCCAGCGAAGGAGGCGTTCTGCACATGCGCAAAATCTCAAGACGCGGCCTTGGCGCGATCATGGCGTCCGGCCTCAGCCTGCCTTATCTGGCGCGCGCTTCCGATTGGCCGACCCGGCCCCTGACCTTGCTGGTGCCCTACCCGCCCGGCGGGCCTTCGGATGTATCCGTCCGCCCCATGGTGGAACCGCTTTCGCGCGTTCTGGGCCAGCCGGTGGTGATTGAAAATCGCGCCGGGGCCGGCGGCAGCATTGGTGCTCAGGCCGTCGCGCAATCGCGCGATGGCCATACTGTCATGATTTTCCCAACGGCCGTGCTGACCATCAGCCCGCACGTCATGGCACAATTGCCCTATGATCCGGCCACCGCCTTCATCCCCGTGGCGCGCATCACACTCGGCTATAGTGTCATCGCTTCCCATCCTTCCCTGCCATTCCGCGATGCGGCAGGGTTGATCGCTTATGGCAAGGCCAATCCAGGGCAATTACGCTTCGGCTCTGCCGGGCCTGGCACCATCACGCAGCTTACCGGAGAGCTTTTCGGTGATGTCACCGGCATCAAGGTGGAACATGTGCCTTATCGCGGCTCTGCCCCATCGCTCACTGATGCGCTGGCCGGGCGCGTCCAGTTGTTGTTTGATTCGGTCGCGGTGCCGGCGGTGAATGATGGCAAGCTAATTGGCATTGCGACAATTGGCGAAAACCGCAATCCAAGCCTTCCCAATGTTCCAACCCTTGGCGAGATTGGGCTGGAACGCGCCTTGGCCATTCCCTGGTATGGCGTGGCAGCCCCTGCTTCCATGCCCGCCACCGCCATCGCGCGCCTGACCGATGCGCTGCGACAAGTCACTTCCATGCCCGAAGTCGCCAGTGCCATGGCGCCTGCTGGCATCGTACCCGCTTTTGAAGGCGGAGCCGTTTTCGCCGAGCGCGTGCGCCGTGAGCGAGAGATGTATGGCGCCCTCGCCAAACGCATCGGGATTCAGCCGCAATGATTGCCTCTCCATGAATGCGGGCCCAAAGCATGGCCTTTACCAAGGGCGCTTGATGCGAAAGCCTGGTGCCGCCCGGCCGCGGTCGGCTTGGCACAGATGAAACCACCGTACGGTTTCCCTGCACTGGGCTGAGGTTTTTTATGCAAGACATCACCGCCCAGCTCATGACGATTTTTGACGGCATCAATATGTGGACCGCGCTTGGCGTGACCTTTGTCGCGGGGCTTATGCGCGGTTTCGCCGGCTTTGGTTCGGCCATGCTGATGGCGCCCATCTTCGCCATGCTTTTCGGTTCGGCCGATATGGTCGTGACCGTGGTCGCCATAGAGCTCATTGTCTCCTTTCAGCTTTTTCCGCAGGTTCGTCAGCATGCGGATTGGAAGCTTCTCACGCCCATGAGCATCGCAGCCTGCGCCGCCATGCCGCTTGGTGTCTGGCTGCTGGCCAGCATGGATAAAAATGCGATCATCACCGGGGTTTCGGCGGTGATCGTGTTTTTCGTGGTGGTGATGTGGACGGGGTGGCGATACAAGGGGCCTAGGTCAAACCCCGCCACGATAATGGTCGGCGCCATTTCCGGCGCCATGATGGCAACCACCAGCGTGGGCGGCCCGCCTGTGCTGCTTTACCTGCTTTCGGGCAATGACCCGCCGCAGGTGAACCGCGCCAATATCGTCACCTATTATTTCCTGACGCAGTTCCTGCTGATTGCCATTGTGATGGCAACAGGTGTGGCCGGCATTGAAGCGCTGATCCGCGCTGTCATTCTTTTGCCGGTCATGCTGCTGGGCGCCTGGGTAGGCGGGCGCGCCTTTCATGGCCTTGGTAACGAAAACCTGTATCGGCACGTGGCCCTGACCATTCTATTTGCGACCGGTGTTTTCGGCCTATTGCGCGGATGGCTGATCGGCTGAAGTCACCAAATGGTTTGATGCGTGGGACTGACTAACCGCTGCGGCCTGCGGCCTTCGCGGATCAGGCGCTTGCATGAGCGGCTGATTCACCGCTGCGGCCTGCGGCCTTCGCGGATCAGGCGCTGCGCCGCCGCAGCACCGCTTCGCGTGCCCGCGCCATCACAACAGCACGCGCAATCGCCTCATCGGGCATGCCGGTGGTTTTGGTCTGACGCTCAGCTTCCAGCAGCGCATCACCGGCTGCCGCCAGCGCCGGCGCGGACCAGAGCCTGAGCGCCCTTTCGAAAGCCGGACGAGCCTTGAAAAACACCGGCGGGCGAAGCGAGGACAGCGCATCACCAGGGCTTGAGCCCTTCGCCACTGCCAGCGCCGCTAGATGCAGGCGCTGCACATGCCGCAACGCGGCGCGCACCACCTGCACCGCGGCAGCCCCTTCGGCAAAGGCTTGATCCAGCGCACGATCCGCCAGCGCCGCATCGCCTGCCGTTGCTGCAAGTAGCGCCTGGTCAAGATCAAGCGTCGAACCCTCAGCGATGCAGGCAATCGCGTCTTCTTCCGTCACGCGCTTGGCGGGGCCGACGTAAAGCGCCAATTTCTCCACTTCCTGGCGGATTTGCAGGCGGTTTTCGCCAAGCCGGGCGGCCATGAAGGAAACTGCGCCGCTATCCGCCGCAACACCGCGTTCCTTCAGCATGCGCCCAAGGCTCGCTTCCAGCTCCGCGCCGGTTTCGGGGTAGCAGGCAATCACCGCGGCCGCGTCATTGGCGCGTTCAAGCGCGGGGCGGAGACCCTTATTGCCAGCCAGCGCACCCGCTTCCAGCAGCACCAGCCCAGGGCCAGGACCGGCCAGCGCTGCCTTGGCAGCATTCGCCAATCCATCAGTGGCATCGCGCACCCGCACCAAGCGCCGCCCGCCAGTCAAAGCGGATTGCGCGGCCTCACCGGCCAGCAGGCTGACATCGCGGCTTGCGGCTTCGCGCGACACATCCACCAGGCCAAAAGGATCATCGCCCACCACGGCGCGCATCAATTGGTCCGCCCTTTCGCGCACCAGCCCCAGATCATCGCCATAAATCAGCACAACCTTTGCGGTTGCCGGAGGATCGGCCAGAAAGCCAGCAATGCGCCGTGCATCAATCTTGGCCATGGTCAGGCCGGCGCCGCGCCTTGCGCTGCGCCTCGGAAATGCATGGCGAGCCTTTCCAGGATCTGTTGCGCCAATTGCTCGATCAATTGGCGCTCCATGGTTTCCCGCGCCACATCGGCGGCGAAGAACTGATTTTCCGGAATGTCATAGGCATCAGAGGCGCGTTCGGTGCCGCGCGTGATTTCGCGCGGCGGCGCGCCGACATCAAACAGAAACCATTGCGCGGTTGCGCTGAAGCGCACGCGGCTTGGAAAACCATCGCGGCGAAAGCCTTGCAGCTCCACGCCGTAACCAAGGCCGACACGCAGATCGTATCTCGCGGTGACAGTGCCGCGCGCTGCAGGGGCCAGGCCTTCTTCCAACCGCCGACGCAGCAATTGCCCTTGGCGTTCAGTGATCAGCCCCACCTTCACGGCTGCGAGTGCGTCTGACACCTGCGCATCTTCGCGCAGGCCGCTTCGGCCATGCATGGGCCTAAAGCCGCAGCCCGCAGCCAATAGCGGCAGGCCAAGCGCGATCAGGGCGCGTCTAGACGACAAAATTGACCACCCGTCCCGGCACATGGATGCGTTTCTTGATTGGCTTTCCATCCAAGGCGCGTTGCACATTTTCTTCCGCTTCAGCGGCGGCGAAAATCATGTCTTCGCTGGCGCCCACCGGCACTTCAATGGTGGAACGGAGCTTACCCAGCACCTGCACGGCAAGGGTGATGCTTTCCGCGACCAGCAGGGCAGCATCGGGCTCCGGCCAGGGAAGTTCCGCCACTAGCGCCCCATCACTGGGCCGCAGCAAGGACCAAACTTCTTCCGCCAAATGCGGCATCATCGGTGCCGAAAGTCGTGCCAGCATTTCTAGCGCTTCGCGCTTTGCCCCACCTGGCGCATCCTTCGCCGCTTCAATCGCATTGGCGAATTCATAAAGCCGCGCGACCGCGACATTAAAGGCGAAGGTCTCCAAAGCCTCGGTCACGGTGGCAATGGCGCGATGCGTCGCGCGCCGCAAAGCCTTGCCGGCTTCTTCCGGCGCGCTGCCCGCTTGCGGCAGGCTGGGTAGGGCCGCTTCCACAATGCGAAACACGCGCTGCGTGAAGCGATAAGCGCCGGCCACGCCCGATTCCGTCCATTCCATATCGCGCTCTGGCGGATTGTCGGAAAGGATGAACCAGCGCGCCGTATCGGCACCGTATTTGGCGATGATCGCGCCGGGGTCCACCGTATTGCGCTTGGATTTTGACATGGCCTCAACCCGGCCAATCGTCACCGTTTCAGTGCCGCCCTTCAGGGTCGCGCTGCGCGTGCCATCGGCGCCAATGGCGAAATCAACTTCTTCCGGGTAGAGCCAGCGGCCATCCGCACCCTTATAGCTTTCATGCTGGACCATGCCCTGCGTAAACAGGCCCGCGAAGGGTTCATCCACGGAAAGATGGCCGGTTTCCTTCATGGCGCGAGAGAAGAAGCGCGAATAAAGCAAATGCAAAATCGCGTGTTCAATGCCGCCGATATATTGATCAACCGGCAACCAGCCATCCACGGCGCCTTTGATCACTGGTTCTGCCGCGCGGGGCGAGCAGAAGCGCGCGTAATACCAAGATGAGTCAACGAAAGTGTCGCAGGTATCCGTCTCCCGCCGCGCGGGCTTGCTGCATTTCGGGCAGGCCACATGCTTCCAACTTGGGTGGTTGTCCAAGGGATTGCCGGGCTTCGCAAAATCCACATCATCGGGCAGTCGCACCGGCAATTGATCATCCGGCACCGGCACCACACCGCAATCATCGCAATGGATGAAGGGAATCGGGCAGCCCCAATAGCGCTGGCGTGAGACGCCCCAATCGCGCAGCCGCCAATTCACAATACCCTGACCGGCGCTGAGCTTTTCCAATTCATCAATCACGCGGCGCTTCGCAGCCGCGACGCCAAGTCCGTCCAGAAAGCCCGAATTATACGCGACACCATCTTCGGTATGCGCGACATCACCCACCGAGAATGTGGCGGCATCAGCGCCCGGCGGCAACACCACCGGCGTCACGGAAAGCCCGTATTTGCGCGCGAAATCAAGGTCGCGCTGGTCATGCGCGGGGCAGCCGAAAATGGCACCCGTGCCGTATTCCATCAGCACGAAATTCGCGATCCAAACTGGGTATTCCTGCCCATTGAAGGGGTGCTTGACCTTAAAGCCCGTGTCAAAGCCGCGCTTTTCCGCCTGCTCGATGGCGGCTTCCGATGTGCCCATGCGGCGGCATTCGGCGATGAACTCGGCTGCCTTTGCGTCGCGCGCCCCGGCAGCAGCTGCCAAGGGATGCTCTGCGGCAACGGCCAGGAAGGACATGCCAAACAGCGTATCCGGACGCGTGGTAAATACCTCAACTTCAGAAAAATCAGCCGCCGCTTCCGTCAGCTTGAACCGAACCTTCGCCCCTTCGCTCCGCCCGATCCAATTGGATTGCATCAGCTTTACGCGTTCCGGCCAGCGATCCAGCCCGCCAAGCGCTTCCAGCAAATCCGGCGCGAATTTCGTGATGCTCAGGAACCATTGGCTAAGCTGCTTTTTCTCGACAAGCGCACCAGACCGCCAGCCACGGCCATCAATCACCTGTTCATTGGCCAGCACCGTGCCATCAACCGGGTCCCAATTCACCCAGGATTCCTTGCGTTCCACCAAGCCGGCGCGCCAGAAATCAAGCAGCAATTTCTGCTGACGCCCGTAATACTCCACATCGCAGGTCGCGAATTCCCGCGCCCAATCCAGCGAAAGCCCCATGCGCTGCAATTCCGCGCGCATATTGGCGATATTGTCATAGGTCCATTTGGCGGGATGGATACCGCGTTCGCGTGCCGCGTTCTCCGCGGGCAAACCGAAAGCGTCCCAGCCCATGGGGTGCATCACCATATGCCCGCGCGCCCGCTTATAGCGCGCCACCACATCGCCCAGCGTGTAATTGCGGACATGGCCCATATGGATCTTGCCGCTGGGGTAGGGGAACATCTCCAGCACGTAATATTTCTGCGCGCCCTGCGGCGGCACATCGGGCACCACAAAGCAGGCGCGATCCTGCCAGGCCTGCTGCCAGCGCGGCTCGGCTGAGTGGAAATCGTAACGCGGCGCGGCTTTTTCGGTCGCTGCGGGGGTATCGTTCATGTGAAGCGAAGGCCAATGCGAAAGGGAGACTACAGCCTGATTAGAACATAAACCGCCCCGGGGAAATCGGCCCTGATCTTCCCGCGCTGCCCCGCCCGTGGCATGAAAGACCCATGCCCTACCTCATGATGTTCCTGGTCCTCAGCTTCCTGACGCTGCTTGCCACCTGCGTCATGCTATGAAGCGCCGCTTCCTCGCTGGTTTGGCGCTATTGGCGCTCGCCGCCTGCGGCGACCTGCCCCAACCCTTCCGCGGCAATCCGGGTGGCATGGCGGGCCGCCTGGTGGCGCCGCCCCCCTATCGCGTGGCGGTCCCAATCCCTGACGCCGCAATGCTGAGCGGTACCGAATCGGAAGCCTTTGCCCGCGCCATTGCCCAGGCCCTGCTGCGGCGAGAGGTCCCGGCGGTGGCGGAAGACCCCCTGCCGCTGGATTGGCGCCTTTCCGTGGATATGCGCCTTGAAGGCAACCGCGTGGTGCCCCGCTACGCCCTGTTCGACCCCGATGGCACCCCTCAAGGCGTTGCTGAGGGCAGCGCCATCCCCGCCCGAGATTGGTCCCGCCCGAATGCCGCGCTGCTAGCCGATGTCGCGAATGACGCGGCGCGCCGCGCAGCGGATTTGCTGCTGCGGGCCGAAGCGGCGCGCAAATCCTCGGCGCCCTCAGCACTCACCGCCGCCGGCCCGCCAAGGGTTTATCTGCTGCCGGTGCGGGGTGCCCCTGGCGATGGCAATGAAAGCCTGACGGCGCGCATGCGCGAAGCCTTGGGCGATTACGGCATCCTGGCACAGGATGTGGCGGATGGCGCGGGTTTTGCCGCGGATGGGCGCGTGAATGTCGTAGCAACGGCGCGCGGCATGCAAAGGGTGGAGATTCTTTGGATCGTTTCTCGTCGGGATGGGCAGGATTTGGGCCGCGTATTGCAAATGAATGAAATTCCGGCGGGGCTTTTGGACCGCTTCTGGGGCGATATTGCCTTTGCCGCAGCGGCCGAGGCAGCCGGCGGGGTGCAGCGCGTGATCGAAAATGCCGGCGGCATGCCGGCGCGGGATGCTTCCGGCCAGCGTGCCCAACAGCCCAATGCCGCGCCCGGTGGCCTTGCCTTGCCGCCTCGCGCTGCGGCGCTTCCCAGGCCTGGCGCAGCGCCGTGACCCGCCCGCGCATCCTGCTGCTGGGGGCGGGGGGGCATGGCAAGGCGATTGCCGATTTGCTGCTGGCGGATGGAAGTTACGAGGTCGTGGGTTTTGTGGATGCCGCGCCCAAGGCGAGCCAGGTGCTAGGCCTGCCGGTGCTGGGTGACGAAAGCCTGCTTGTCGCGCTCGCCGTGCAGGGGATTGCACTGGCCCATGCGGCGGTTGGGAATAATGCGCAGCGCCTGGCTGCGGCGGGGCGGCTTCGTGCTGCCGGATTTGCCTTGCCAAGCCTGACCCACCCCGCTGCCCTAATCGGCCATGGCGCAAGGGTTGGGCAGGGCGCGGCCATCCTCGCCCGCGCCGTGATTGGGCCGGAGGCGGAGATTGGGGCTTTGGCGATCATCAATACCGGCGCGATTGTGGAAGATGATTGCGTGGTGGAAGAAGCCGCGCATATCGGCCCGGGCGCGGTGCTGGCCGGGGGCGTCAGGGTTGGGGCAGGCGCGCTGATCGGCGCCGGTGCGGTGGTGCGCCCCGGGCTTGTGATTGGCGAAGGCGCGGTGATTGGCGCCGGCGCCGCCGTGGTGGAGAATATTGCTGCCGGCGCACGGGTGATGGGCGTGCCGGCACGGGCGATTTAGCGATTCCTCAAGCGGCGCGGAGACAAGGGTTGCGAGAATGGTCCAACAAAGCCCCCGCTTTGAATGAGCCACAATGCACTTCCGCAAGCGAAGTTGAGCTTCTCAAGATTCTGAGTATTCGAGAGCGAGGCCTTTGATTTGACGATGCCATCAAGTGCGATATCGCCTTGGGGTCTGCCCGGTAAAGGCTCAGGGCCAAAACAGTGCCATATTGCGGCCCATGCAAGACCGAATGGTTGGCGGCACCTGCCAAGACAGGGCCGCCCTTGGGGCGCCGTCTGGCCCAAGCATGCTTCTTCGTTGTCGGGGAATGATGAGGGGCGTTTCGGGAGGCAGCTTCTGAAGGGGCTGGACAAAACCGCCCCGAGCGCTATGAAGCGCGCCTTGGTCAAGTTGGGATTGTCCCAACTGCCGGGCGCATAGCTCAGTTGGTAGAGCAGCTGACTCTTAATCAGCGGGTCCAAGGTTCGAATCCTTGTGCGCCCACCAATGAAATCAAACTGCATAGCAGCCGCAATACCAGCAAAGTGAAGCGCAAAACGGCATATGCACATAAAGTGAAAGCGCATCATCGGGCCTGATTGCCGCAAACCAGCCGCGCAACTGCGCTGCATTCAACGGCATGAAATGCGGCGCGGTGGGAGAGGTGGGGTAGCGGGGCAAATTCGCGCTGGCATAGGGGAGCAGGGCGGAATCGAGCGTTTTGGCGGCTTCGGTCATGCCGCACAAAAAAGCCCGGGCGACCTGCCCGGGCTTTGCGTTGGCGCAAAAGCACCATTCAGATCAGCGCGGCAGACGCCCAAATTGCCCCGAACCGGGGGCTGAGCCTGCGCGGCGGCGAGACGCTTCGCCTCCGCCACCGCCACCACCGCTACGGGCCGGGCCAGAGGATGGCCGGCGCGGGCGCTGCTGTTCCTGCGCCTGGCGCGGCTTTTGCGCCGCGCGTTGCGGGCGGGCCTGACGCGGCGGGCGTGCTGGGGCTGCTTCCTCGGCTTCCCCAGTGCGGCGATCTTCTGCCGGGATCTGCGTGCGGATCAGCTTTTCAATCGCGCGCAGCTTGTCGCGGTCTTCACCCGAACACAGCGCAATCGCGATGCCAGCGGCGCCGGCGCGCGCAGTGCGGCCAATGCGGTGCACATAGGTTTCCGGCACTTCCGGCAAATCAAACTGGATGACATGGGTCACGCCATCCACATCAATCCCGCGAGCAGCGATATCGGTCGCCACCATGACCGGCGCGCGACCATCACGGAAGGCAGCCAAGGCGGCTTCACGCGCATTCTGGGATTTATTGCCATGGATCGCATTGGCGCTGATGCCATCTTGCTCCAATTGATTAACAATCCGATCCGCCCCATGCTTGGTGCGGCTGAAAATCAGCGCGCGACCAACGCCTTCGCCACGCAGCAATTCCGCCAATACGCGACGCTTATCCTGCCGATTGGCGTGAATGACGCGCTGCGCCACTTTCTCGGCCGTGGTCGCCACCGGCGCCACCGCCACGCGCACGGGCGATTTCAGCATCTCATCCGCCAGGCGGTTGATTTCCACCGGCATGGTGGCGCTGAAAAACAGCGTCTGGCGTTCCACAGGCACGGCGCGGATCAGGCGACGAATGGCCGGCAGGAAGCCCTTATCGAGCATCTGATCCGCCTCATCCAACACCAGCGTGCTGACATGGTCCAGCCGCGCGGAACCCTGTTCCAGATGGTCCTGCAAACGGCCAGGTGTTGCCACCAGCACATCAATGCCGCGGCCAAGCGCCTGGCGTTGGCCACCAAAGCCGACACCGCCGAAAATGGTGGCGATGGAAAAGCCAAGATGCTTGCCATAGGTGCGGAAGCTTTCGGCGATTTGCGTCGCCAATTCGCGCGTTGGGCTCAGCACCAGCACACGGCAGCCACCACGCGGCGGCCGGCCCTT
>JAPLOJ010000200.1 GCA_026400795.1 Alphaproteobacteria bacterium | reverse complement strand
GTTTCAACAAATTCTTGGCTGTCTTCGGTTGGCTCACCCCAAACGGATTCCATGTAGTAATCATAGCTTTGTTTGGCGGACAGGATACGCGACACCGGTTCACCAATCAGGCTTCCGATGCGGGTTGACAGAATTTCGGCGAGCTTGGGATTTGCCTTGGTGATGAAGCCGGCATTAACCATCATGAGCCCAAGCGGGACCGAATCGAAATAGGCAGGGTCTTTTTGAATGAGGCTGACAAAAGTCTCAAACCGCTTCTTCGCGGCGATTTGCTGATGCCCTTCACTGCTATGCGTGACGTCTTCAAGGCTTGCGACCACAATCCGGCCTTCACGCGATCTGTCCAATTCCCCACGAAATAGGAGGACCTGCGTGCCGGCGGAAGTTTGGTGCAGCAATTCAACTGAAACCGGCCCTTCCTGGGTCAGTATATCTTCGAAGGCAATCGCCAACTTGTTCCGATTGGGTATGTCAAAAAACTCGCCAAAACCGATCTCGCTTTGCGGCGCATCCGAAGTGGTTAATTGTAGAAGGCGCAGCGCTGCGCTGGAAAGAATGATCCTATCGGTATCTGCATGCCATTCAAGCCAGGCGCGCCCTTCCGAACCGGACACGGGTGCGGCTTCTGGGTGTTTGGGCAGGGCTATCGTCATGGGGAATTCCTACGCCAAATGTCCTAAACAAGAATGACCCGCCACGCGGCGCCAGCGACAAGCAATTTCATTGGACGACGAAGGCGCAGAAAACATTGAAGCAAACCAGTTCTGAGTTTTGAGCGGCTTGCATTCTATTCAGGCAAGAGTGAAATTCCCCTTAAATAAGGCACCGTGACCTGAGCTTGGGCGGGTCAAGCCATCTGCGCTTTTGCTGCTTGACCGCGTCCGCATGAAGGGTGACGTTATCGCTTCATAAACCTTTGGGAGTGTGGCGATGGGATTTTTCAGAACGCTGATGCTGGCGGCCGGCGCGTTGCTGTTTTGCGCGGCGCCCTCTCAGGCGCAGCGCACCCTGACCATCGGCGCGCAAGGCGCACCGTCGGGGATGGACCCGCATTACCACTCCTCCAACCCCAATAACGCCGTTTTGCGGCAGATTTTCGAAACCCTGGTGGATTTCGACACTTCCGGGCGGCTGATCCCGCGGCTCGCGGAATCCTGGCGCGCCATTGATGACCTGACTTGGGAATTCAGGCTGCGCGATGGCGTCAAATTCCACGACGGCACGCCCTTCACGGCTGAGGATATTGCCTTTTCCTATGCGCGCGTACCGACCATCACGAATAGCCCCGGCCCCTTCACACCCTTTGTGCGCAGCATCGCCGCCATCGAAATCCCGGAACCGCGCCGCATCGTGATCCGGACCAAGGAACCCAATCCCTTTCTGGATTGGGATCTGTCCAACATCATGATCCTGTCCCGCAACCTGCATGCCAATGCGACTTTGGGCGATTTCAATGCAGGCCGCGCCATGATCGGCACCGGCGCCTATCGCCATGTCAGCTATACGCTGGGTGAGCGGCATGAAATCACGCGCAACCCTGCCTATTGGGGGGAAGCGCAGCCCTGGGAAAGGGTGGTAACGCGCTTCATCAGTAATCCTGGGGCGCGGGTTGCCACGCTGCTTTCGGGTGATGTGGATTTGATTGATTTTGTACCCGTACAGGATGTGCAACGCCTGACAAATGATGCGCGGCTGGCGGTCTTTGGGGTGGCCAGCAATGGCACCGCCTATCTTTTCCCCGATGCGGCGCGTGCTCCATCGCCCTTCGTGACCGACTAGCAGGGCCGCGTTCTTGAACGTAACCCCTTGCGTGATGCGCGGGTGCGCCGCG
>JAPLOJ010000295.1 GCA_026400795.1 Alphaproteobacteria bacterium | reverse complement strand
TGTTCGCCGCCGCACGCACCAATACGCTGCGGCTTGTCACCTCCGTCATGGTGGTGCCGCATCGCCCGGCGGTGCTGACGGCGAAAATCCTGTCCACGATTGATATATTCTCCAATGGTCGGCTCACGCTTGGCATTGGCGCGGGCTGGCTGAAGGAGGAATTTGAAGCACTCGACGCGCCGGACTTTGCCGCGCGCGGGAAGGTGACGGATGAATATATCCTGGCCGCTCGGGAATTATGGACCGCGGCCGATCCGCGCTTTCAGGGCGAGTATGTGAATTTCGACAAGATCAGCTTTGAACCCAAGCCCGTGCAACCGGGTGGCCCGCCGATTTGGGTGGGGGGTGAAAGCGGCCCGGCGCTGAGGCGCACGGCGCGGCTGGGTGATGCCTGGTATCCCATTGGCACGAATCCGGCGTTCCCGTTGGATAGCCTAGCCCGCTACCAGGCGGCGGTCGCCAAGCTGCGCCGTTTGACCGCCGAAGCTGGGCGGGACCCCGCTTCTGTCGGGCTTTCGCTCCGCGTCCAAAAATTCGGCGCGGAATTGCCGGCCCTGGCAGGCGATGGGGAACGGCATTTGTTCTCAGGCAGCGCCGAGCAGATTGTGGAAGATATCCACGCGCTGCGCGCGCTGGGAGTCTCGGCGATTGATTTCAACTTCCTGGGTTCCACCGCTGAAAAAGTGCTGGGCCAGATGGAGGGCTTCCGCACTTCGGTGTTGGCGAGGATCTGACCCATGCGCCTTGGCATGACGCTTGGCATGACCGGCACCATAGACATGGCGCTGGTGCTGGAAGCCGAAAGGCTTGGCTTTAGTATGGTGTGGTGCGGCGAAAGCTACGGGTCTGATGCCGTGACGCCGATTACCTGGGTGCTGGCGCAAACCACAAAAATCAAGGCAGGCACAGGCATCATGCAAATGCCGGCGCGCAGCCCTGCTTGTGCGGCTTCCACGGCGATGACGCTGCAATCCCTTTCCGGGGATCGCTTCCTGTGCGGGGTAGGGCCTTCCGGGCCGCAGGTGGTGGAAGGCTGGCACGGACAGGCATATGGCAGCCCGCTGGTGCGGACGCGTGAATATATCGACATCATGCGCGCCATCATCGCGCGCGAAAGGCCCTTGGAATATCAGGGCACGCATTATCGCATTCCCTATGACGGGCCGGACGCGACAGGGCTTGGCAAGCCGCTGAAGAGCATTCTGCATGGCAAGCCGATGCGCTTTTACTGTGCGTCCATCACGCCAGGTGGCATGCGGCTGGCGGGTGAAATCGCCGACGGCAATTTGCCGATCTTCATGTCGCCAGAAAAAGCTGATCTGGTGATAAAGCCAACGCTGGAAGGCATGGCGAAGGCCGCCACGCCACGCGCCTTAAGCGATTTTGACATCGCGCCTTATACGAAGATCAGGCTGGGGGATGATCTGCAAGCCTGCCGTGATGCCGTGAAGCCGGAATTGGCGCTGTATATCGGCGGCATGGGTGCTGTGGGCAAGAATTTCTACAATGATTACTGCAAGCGCCTTGGCTTTCCGGATGCAGCAGTAGCGATCCAAAAGGCGTTTCTGGCCGGCCATCGCAAGGAAGCGATTGCCGCGGTGCCGGATGCGTTGGTGGACGAAATCGCGCTTGTGGGGCCGGCGGATCGTGTGCGCGCCCGCTTGCGTGATTGGCAGGCGGCGGCGCGTGAGGGCAAGCTTAATACGCTGGTGCTGACGGGTGCCACGCAGGAAGCACTCCGCCTGGCAGCCGAGACGGTGCTTTAGGCTATCGCGCGAATCAGCGCCGCCCAGCGGTCCAATTCCGGCAAGATTTCATCACGCTTGGCGGAAGCAAGGCTCAGCACCACGCGCGCAACGCCAAGGTCTCGGTCCGCCAGTAGCGCGTCGCGGTCTTCCTTCACGCCCCAGATGGTGATGGGCAAGTCTTCTTCGCGGCGCCCGGCTTCGGCCACCAATTGGCGGAATTGCGGGATCAGCGCACCCACATCGGCATAATGCTTGCGCACACGATGCGGCATCCAGCCATCACCATAGCGCACCGCGCGCTTCGCACCCCAGGGGAAGGCGCCGCCGACGATGATCGGCGGATGCGGCTTTTGCAGCGGCTTCGGCCCGGTTTCCATCGGCGTGAAATTGACGAATTCGCCGGCGTAGCTTGGCTGGGCTTGGGTCCAGATCGCCTTCATCGCCTCAATGCGTTCGCGCGCCAGCTTGTGACGCGAGGCGAAGACAGTGCCGTGGTTTTCGATCTCATCCTGGTTCCAGCCATTTCCCACTCCAAACAGGAAGCGCCCGCCGGAGATATGATCAATCGTCGCCACCGCCTTCGCGGTCTGGATCGGGTCGCGCTGCACCACCAGGCAAATTCCCGTGCCGACAAGCAATTTCTTTGTGGCTGCTGCGGCGGCGGTGAGGGTTACGAATGGGTCCATCACCTCATAATACTCACGCGGCAGGGCGCCGCCGCCCGGGTAGGAAGCGGTGCGCGCCAGCGGAATATGGGAATGTTCCGGCGCCCAAAGACTGTCAAAACCGCGTTCTTCCAATGCCACGGCCAATTCGCCGGGCGACATGGAATAATCGGTGAAGAACATGGC
>JAPLOJ010000162.1 GCA_026400795.1 Alphaproteobacteria bacterium | reverse complement strand
CCTGACCGGCGCGCGCTGCAATGCCAATACCGTGCATTGGACCTACGACACCTGGATGTGTGCGAAATCCACCGGGGGTGCGATGGTGCGCGCGGGGGGCGATAGCTGGTTCTTCATCACGGCTGACTACGCCTTCGGCCACGCGTTGGAACGCGATACGGGGAATTTCGTGCGCAATGCCGGTGGGCGCGTGCTGGGCCAAGTGCGCACGCCCTTCCCGGGCACAACGGATTTCTCATCCTTCCTGGTGCAGGCGCAGGCTTCGCGCGCCAAGGTGATTGGCTTTGCCAATGCCGGGGCGGATACGACCAATTGTGTGAAGCAGGCCGCTGAGTTCGGCATTACGCGCCGCGGTGTCAAGCTTGCCTCATTGCTCATGTTTATCAATGACGTGCATGCGCTTGGCTTGGCGACCGCGCAGGGGCTGGTGCTGACCGAAACCTTCTATTGGGATCTGAACGACGCGACGCGTCGTTTCACCAATAAGGTGCGTTCTGCCATGTCGCCCAATATGCCTTCCATGACCCATGCTGGCTGCTATGCCGGCGCGCTGCATTACCTTAAGGCGGTTGCCGATATGGGGCCGGCCGCGGCCAAGGCCGATGGCGCGGCGGCGGTGGCGCGCATGAAGGCGATTCCCACGGATGATGATTGCTTCGGCAAGGGCAGCATCCGTGCGGATGGGCGCAAGCTCCATCCGGCCTATTTGTTTGAAGTGAAGGCGCCATCGGAAAGCAGTGGCCCGTGGGATTACTACAAGCTGCTGCAAACCACGCCTGCCGAAGAAGCTTTCCGGCCGGTTTCAGAAGGCGGCTGTTCGCTAATCCGTAGCTAATCCAATAACATCATCGCTTGAGGGAGATGAACATGCAGGTTTCACGTCGGAATATCCTCGCGGGAGCGACCGCCACTGCCGCTCTTCCGCTGTCTCTCGCCCGCGCGCAGGCGGCGAATACGGTGCGCATTGGTGTCATGACCGACATGTCGGGCACCTATCGCGACAATACGGGGCCGACTTCGGTCGCTGCTACCCGTGAAGCGGCTGCGGAGTTTGGCGCGAGCCACGGCTTCCGGGTTGAAGTGATTGAAGCCGATCACCAGAACCGCCCGGATGTTGGCGTGAACCTGGCGCGGCAATGGTATGACCAGGGTGTGGATCTGATCCTGGATGTGCCGACGTCTTCCGTGGGCCTCGCGGTTTCGGGCGTCGCGCGCGAAAAGAACAAGTCTTATATTTGTGTGGGGTCCGCCACCGCTGACCTGACCGGCGCGCAATGCAGCCCGAATACAATCCATTGGGCCTATGACACCTTCATGCTGGCGCGGTCCACCGGTGGTGCGACAGTGCGCGCGGGCGGTGATACCTGGTTCTTCATCACGGCTGACTATGCCTTCGGCCATGCGCTTGAACGCGATACGTCAAACTTCGTGCGCAGCGCGGGTGGGCGTATTTTGGGCCAGGTGCGCACGCCCTTCCCGGGTACGACTGATTTTTCTGCCTTCCTGCTGCAGGCGCAAGCTTCGCGCGCGAAGGTGATTGGCTTTGCCAATGCCGGCGCCGATACGCAGAATTGCGTGAAGCAGGCGGCGGAATTCGGGCTGACGCGGCGCGGGATTAAGCTCGCTTCGCTGCTACTGTTTGTGAATGACGTGCATGGCATGGGGCTGCAAGTGGCGCAGGGGCTGGTTTGCACCGAAAGCTTCTATTGGGACATGAACGACAAAACGCGTGCTTGGACCGAGCGTATGCTGCGCCGCGTCCCGACCAATTACCCGAACATGATCCATGCAGGCTGCTATTCCGGCGCGCTGCACTTCCTGAAGACCGTGGCCGCGATGGGCGTGCCGGCCGCCAAGGCTTCCGGCCTTGATCTGGTGAACCGCATGAAGGCGCAGCCTTCGGATGATGATCTGTTCGGCAAGGCCACCATCCGCCCGGATGGACGCCGCCTTATCCCCTCATACCTGTTTGAGGTGAAGACACCGGCGGAAAGCACGAAGCCTTGGGATTACTACAAGCTGCTGCAAACCACGGCCGCCGAGGAAGCCTTCCGGCCCATTACTGAAGGCGGCTGCGCCTTGGTGCGTTCGTGATTTAATCAAGCAAGGGGGGAAGCGTCATGACAACAACAAGGCGTAGTGTTCTCGGGGGTGCCGCTGCTGGCGGCGCAGCCCTTGGTGGCTTGCCATGGCGCTCTGCCCGCGCGCAGGCCGCGAATACCATCCGCATCGGCGTGCTGAACGACATGTCGGGCCCCTATCGGGACATTAGCGGTCCTTATGGGTTGGAATGCGCGCGTCAGGCTGTGCAGGAATTCGGCAATCGCGGCTTCAATGTCGAAATCATCAATGCCGATCACCAGAACCGTCCTGATATCGGCGTGAATATCGCGCGCCAATGGTATGACCAGGGCGTGGATATGGTGTTGGATGTGCCGACATCTTCGGTCGGCCTCGCGGTTGCGAATATCGCGCGTGAGAAAAACAAGGCCTATGTGAATACGGGGTCCGCGACATCGGACCTAACTGGGCCGGCCTGCACGCCCAATACCGTGCATTGGATGTATGACACTTACATGCTGGCGAAATCCACAGGCGGTGCCATGGTGCGCGCCGGTGGCGATAGCTGGTTCTTCATCACTGCCGATTATGCCTTCGGCCATGCGCTGGAACGTGATACCGCGAATTTTGTGCGGAATGCCGGCGGGCGGGTGATGGGGCAGGTGCGTTATCCCTTCCCGGCGACGACAGATTTCTCATCCTTCCTGGTGCAGGCGCAGGCTTCGCGCGCCAAGGTGATCGGCATGGCGAATGCCGGCGCCGATACCATCAATACGGTGAAGCAGGCGGCCGAATTCGGCATCACGCGCCGTGGCGTGAAGCTGGCAGCATTGCTGATGTTCCTGCCGGATGTGCATGCGCTTGGCCTGCAAACCGCGCAGGGGCTGATCCTGACCGAAAGCTTCTATTGGGATCTAAATGACCGCACCCGCGCCATTTCCGAAAGGCTTCGCCCGCGCCTGCGGGATGTGCGCCCCAATATGGCATCCATCGCCAATTACTCCGCGACGCTGCATTACCTGAAGGCGATTGCTGATATGGGTGTTGCGGCTTCCAAGGTTTCCGGTGTGGATGTTGTCAATCGCATGAAGGCGCTGCCCTGCGATGATGACGCTTTCGGCCCCGGCACCATCCGCGCCGATGGCCGCAAGCTT
>JAPLOJ010000058.1 GCA_026400795.1 Alphaproteobacteria bacterium | reverse complement strand
GTCGCGCTTCAGCGCATGCGCGACGGCCAAGCCGCATTGCCCAGCGCCGATGATCAGGCAATCCAGCACCGGCGCGCCGCCGCTTGCTTTGGCCTCAAGCCAGGCGGCACGGGGATGAGCCACCAATTCCAGGTCGCGGCTGATATCGGCTTCAAGCTCGGTCAGATTGCGCGGGGCCGGCATGCTCGGGAAAGCTCCTCTCGATCAGCGACAAGCATCCAGGATTCCGGCGCGGGATGCAAAACCACGGCCAAACCCCACTTAAAAGCCGTGCAGGGCCATGTTTTCGCCCCATCTCGGTTGTTATCACCCCTTCCCGTAACTCCCTTGAGGCCCCGCTTTTGTCCCAGGACCCGCCCGCGCTTTCCATCGTCGTCCCCGCCTATAATGAGGAGGAGGTGCTGCCCCAATTCCATGCGCGCCTGGCAGCGGCCTTGGCGGCCATCGGCCTGTCTTGGGAAGTGGTCTATGTGAATGACGGGTCAAAGGACGGCACGCTGGCCGTCATGCTCGGCCTTCAGGCGCAGGATCACCGTGTGTCCGTGCTCAATCTCAGCCGCAATTTCGGCAAGGAGATTGCGCTGACTGCCGGCTTGGATCACGCTCGCGGAGCCGAGGCAGTGGTCGTGATTGACGCCGATCTGCAAGACCCGCCCGAGGTAATCCCGGATCTGATCGCCGCCTGGCGCCAGGGCTTTGATATCGCCTATGCGCAGCGCAACACCCGCGCCGGCGAAACCTGGCTGAAAAAGGCAACCGCTTCCGCGTTTTATCGGCTGATGCAGCGCATCAGCGGCAAGGTGCAACTGCCGCCCGATACCGGCGATTTCCGGCTGATGAGCCGCCGCGCCTTGGATGCACTGCTGAAGCTGCGCGAACAGCATCGCTTCATGAAGGGGCTGTTTGCCTGGATCGGCTTTCCCGCCATCGCCGTGCGTTATGACCGCGCGCCGCGCGCTGCCGGCACCACCAAATGGAATTACTGGAAACTCTGGAATTTCTCGCTGGAGGGCATCACGTCCTTCACCGTGGCACCACTCAAGGTCGCGACCTATATCGGGCTGATCACGGCGATCTGTGCCTTGGCCTATCTGGGGCAGCTGATCTTCCGCACCATTTTCTTCGGCAATCCTGTCGCCGGTTATCCGAGCCTTCTGGCAGTGACACTTTTCCTTGGCGGCGTGCAAATGATGATGTTGGGCATCATCGGCGAATACCTCGGGCGCATCTTCAACGAAACCAAGGGCCGGCCGCTTTACCTGGTGGAACGCTATCTGCCGGGCGATAAGGCGTGACGCGACCAGCCGCGAAAGCCTGGGCCGGGGCTGCCGCTTCGGTGCTGATCGGTTGGGCGGTGATCGCCTATGCTTTCGGGCTGCATATCCTGCCACCCTGGAATACGGGCTGGATGTTGAGCGGCATGATCGGCCCCGACCCGGTGCAGTATTGGCTGGGCTGGAGTTTCTTTCGCCGCGCGCCCTGGTCCTGGCCGCCCGGCCTCAACCCTCTTTGGGGGCTGGAGGTCAGCTCCTCCATCTACTACGCGGATGCGATTCCGCTGCTGGCGTTTTTCTTCAAGGCCATCAGCCCGGTGATCGAGGTTTCGCAATATTGGGGGCTTTGGATTTATGGTTGTGCGGCGCTGCAGGCTTTCATGGCATGGCGCATCATCGGGCTTGCCACTGATGACCCTTTGGCGCGGCTGGCCGGCGCGGCGCTGTTTGTGCTGCAACCGACCATGCTCGCGCGCATGGGCGGGCATTTCGCGCTTTCGGCGCATTTCCTGCTGCTGATGGGGTTCTGGCTTTGCCTGACGCGCGGGGCAAAAGCGCGCTGGGTGGCCTGGGCGGCCTTGCTGGTCTCAACCGCGCTCATCCACGCCTATCTGCTGCCCATGGTGGCAGCGCTTTGGACCGCAGATGTGCTGGCGCGCTGGCTAGATGGCGCGAAGCGCAGCGGGCTTTTCGCTGAAATCATCATCATCTTCGCCCTGGTCGGTGCCGCCCTTTGGGCGGGCGGGATGTTCATGCTGGGCGGCGGTTTTGGTGGTTCTTGGGGCGGCTATGGGCAGATGCAAATGGATCTGCTGGCGCCGCTTGATCCATCGCCCTGGGGCGCCTTTCTGCCGGATTTGCCCGGGCCGAACCATCTGGAAGTTGGGCATTCCTATGCCGGGCTCGGCGCGCTTTTGCTGGTGCTGCTTGGACTGATTGCCTGGGCCAAGAACCCAACCAGGCCCGCAAGGCGCTTTTGGCCGCTGATCCTGGTGCTGGCCACCATGGCGCTGTTTGCTGTTTCGCCGAATGTCTCCATTGCCGGTGTCAGCTACACGATTGTCGAGCTGCCGCAATGGATTCAGCGCTATGCGGATGCGCTGCGCGCTTCAGAACGCTTCATCTGGCCGCTCGGCTATGCCGCGCTGATCATGTCCGTCTTTCTGCTGGTGCGCTGGCTCGGCGGGCGGCGGGCCGGCTTTGTTTTGGCGGGGCTTGTTTTGATCCAGGTGCTGGACATGCGCCCTGGCTTTGCCCGGCTGCATCATTTTTTCCCGCCAACTGCCTCCACCGTGCCTTTGCGCCTTTCTGACCCCTTCTGGGCCGAGGCCGCGCGGCATTACACCCGCATCCGCATCATCCCCTCCGGCAATCAGGCGCCGTGGTGGGAGGAGATCGCGGTTTTCGCCGCGACCAAGGGGCTGGAGACCGATGCGGTCTATCTGGCGCGAATCGACCCGAAGCGGGTGGCCGCGCTGAATGCCAAGCTGGCGCAGCAATTGGCGGAGGGGGAATTTGAGCCCCAAACCCTTTATGTTTTGGCCGATGAAGGCGCGCTTGCCCTGGCTGGTGCCAGCCATCAGCCGGGCCGGGACCTGATTGGCGGCTTTAACGGGCTTTGGGTGCTGGCGCCCGGATGGTATGCTCGCCGTTAAAATGACTATCTACCAATAACTTAACCGGCGTTTTTCTCATTTATTCTGAAGCCAAGCCCGCAGCGCCGCAAAATATGCCGCGCTTGCCACAATCTGGCCGCAACCGCGGCCCAAATCCGCCCCCGTTGAGGACTTAAACCCTTCATCAATACCGGGAATCCGGTGCCCCCCAGTGAGAGGTCTCACCGCCTCTTTCTTTTAGGTTCGAAGGTTCAGGACACCATGTCCAGCGTACCCGTACAGTCCATGCAGCAATCCACGACCCAGACCATTGGTTTGGAGCGCGACCGCAAGGCGCTTTTCCCCATCGCCAAGCGCGCGCTTGATATCATCGGCGCTGGTGTTGGGCTGGTGTTGCTCGCCCCCTTCTTCCTCATCGTGGCGCTGATGGTGCGCGCCGATGGCGGCCCGGCCTTCTTCGCGCATCAGCGCGTTGGGCGCGGCGGCAAGCTTTTCGGCTGCCTGAAGTTCCGCTCCATGGTGATTGATTCGCAAGCGCGTCTTGAAGCGCTGCTCGCCAGTGACCCTGCCGCGCGCGCGGAATGGGAAGCGACCCGGAAGCTGAAGAATGACCCGCGCATCACGCGGATCGGGCGCTTTCTGCGTTCCACCAGCCTTGATGAATTGCCGCAGCTGATCAATGTGCTGCGCGGCGAAATGAGTCTGGTCGGCCCCCGCCCCGTGCAGGAAGCGGAGATTGATCGTTATTACGGCGCTTCTGCCGCGCATTACATGGCAGTGCGCCCTGGTATTACCGGCCTTTGGCAGGTGAGCGGGCGGAGCGAAACGTCATACGAATCCCGCGTGGCGCTGGATGTTTCCTATGTGTCGCGCCCGTCGCTGCTGGCAGACATTTCTATTCTGCTGCGCACGCCGGTTGCAGTATTGTCGCGCCGCGGCGCCCATTGATGATGAACGGGCGCGGCCAGCTTCCCGCGCCCCTTCCTTGAAATCTCAGCGCGCCGCCGATTGAAGGAACTTCCGATGGCTGAGGCGCAACCTGCGGGAGCCGCGGAACGCGCAGGCGGGCGCAGGCTAGTCTCCGGCATTCTGTGGAATGGGCTTGGGCGCGGCCTGCCCTTGCTGCTGGCCCTTGTCATCACGCCGTTTCTGGTTGGCGCCCTTGGCGTGGAACGTTGGGGGCTTTTCACGCTTGCGCTTGCGCTGATCGGCATTTTCGGCGTTTTCGATCTTGGCCTTGGCATGGCGCTGACGCGCGGCGTTTCGGAAAAGCTCGGCACCGGCGCGGTTGAAGAAGCGCGTGCCATGATTGGGGCGACATTGCTGGCCCTGCTTGGCGTTTCTTCCATTATGGCGGCAGGGCTTTTTCTGGCGATGCCCTGGTTGGTAGGGCGCTTCCTGAATGTGCCGGAAGGCTTGCAGCGGGAAGCCATCATTGCCTTTCAATTACTGGCCGCCGGTGCGCCTTTGGTGGTGCTGAACGCTGCACTTTGGGGCGTGCTTTCTGCTTGGCAGCGCTTTCGGATCGCCAATCTGGTGAATATCCCGCTCAATACCTTTTATTATCTTGGTCCTTTGCTGGTGCTGTTCGTCTGGAACAGCCTTGTCGGCGTGATGCTGGCGGTGATTTTGGTGCGGCTTTTCAGTGGCATTGCCTATGCCATTATTGCGCATCGCGATGTGCCGGGGCTTGGCTTACGCGAGGCACGCTTTGGCCTGATGCGGCCCTTGCTGCGCCAGGGTTTTTGGATGAGCCTTTCCGGCGCACTCACGCAGCTATTGCTTTACGCTGATCGCTTCATCATTGGCGCCATGCTGACGCTTACAGCCGTTGCCTTTTACGCAACGCCGCTTGATTTGATCATGCGGCTTTGGATCATTCCTGTGGCGGTGGCGCAGACCATGCTGCCGGCTATTGCCTCATCCTTCCGGGAACTGCCCGACCATACCGCCTTGCTGATCAAGCGCGGGGCGCTGATTGTGATGCTGTTGAGCCTGTCGGCCTCCCTGATTCTTATTCCAGGCGCGGAGCTTTTCCTCAGGCTTTGGTTGGGTACGGAATTCGCCCAGGGCGGCGGGCCGGTGCTGCGCATTCTGGGCTTTGGCATTTTCTTTTCCTGCCTGGCCTTCATCCCTGGTGTCTTGCTGGAAGCGATCGGGCGGCCGGATGTGACGGCCAAATTCTCCTTGGTGCTTGCGGCGATTTTCCTGCCGCTCAGCGCCGCGCTTTTGCCCTGGCTTGGCATTGAAGGTGCGGCATTGGCCTGGGCGGCGCGCTGCGTGGTGGATTGCTTGGGGCGCTGCTGGTTCGCAGCAAGGCTTTACCCGGCCGTGCGCGACACCATGCGGGAATTGCTTTGGCCGATCGCGCCTGCCGCCCTTGGTTTGGCAGTGTTGGTGCCATTGGGCGGCTGGCTTTGGCCCGCGCTTTTGGCGACGCTGATTTTCGGCTTGGTTTTCGCCGCCGGTTGGTCCATTGCCGCGCCGCAAGACAAGGCCAGCGCTTTGGCGCTGATCCGTGGAAAGGGGCGCCACAGCGCATGATGCCAATCGCCATCAATGGCCGCTTTCTAACGCAGGGCATGACTGGCGTGCAGCGTTTTGCGCGCGAAATCACCGCGGCGGCGGATCGGCTGGCAGGGCATGATGCCTGGCCTGCAGCGCGGCTGTTGATGCCAAGCAGCGTAGCACAAAGCCCCTTTGCCTATCTGAAGGCGGAAGCCATTGGCCAAAAATCAGGCCAGCTCTGGGAACAATGGGAATTGCCCAAGGCGGCCAAGGGTTCCTTCCTGATCAACCTTGGCAATACCGCGCCGCTGATGCTGGGCAGT
>JAPLOJ010000042.1 GCA_026400795.1 Alphaproteobacteria bacterium | reverse complement strand
CTGGCTAGTCTCAATCTGCAAAAAGGCCGGCGGCCATTATCAGACAGGCTCCTAGCTGAATGGTCACCGTCAATCAGTGCCAAATCCCAGTATCGACTTTGCAGTAGTTTTTTCGCCGCAACGCTTTTGCTATCTAAAATTACATATGAGCAGCCTTGAGCCGATTCTGCATAAGCCCTCATTATCGGCTGTTCGACGATATCCAAGGCCAATGCATTTTCGATGGGATTAAAGCGACGCAAATACTCAACTGTTATAATGAAGGTGCCGCCCCTTCTGGCGCCAATTTCTACATAATTCCCGATTTTACGCTGGCTAAGCCAAACAAGATACTTGCTGAATTGCCGCGGATATTGCCAAGACATGACACCATGGCCGCACCATGGCAGAAGGGACTGCGGAAACTCATGCAACATCTCATTATTCAGGCCAAGCCGGAGCAGAAGCCAGTCTTCTAACCAATTCGCATCAGCAAGGCGCTCAAGCGGGGCATTGCGAATTTCATGAGTGGCCTGAGCTATATCGCCCAGGGGCAATGGAACGGGGGGCTCAAAGGACAACTCTTCTATTTCAAAGCTCATATTTATCACCTCATTTAACAAAATTTTGTCACTGATTAAAAGCGACACTCTCAGCCGGAAAGGGTCAACAACACGGCGAACATCCCTGCTGGGGGAGACAACAGGCATCTTTCTTAGCTAGCAAAAAAATCACAAATCTATACAACTACCAACCGCTTCCGATAATGATCATAATTGAGGTGGGCTTCATGCTTCTCTGAGTTCTGTATTTGTCGTCTGGCTGTTCACCTCCGCATTGATGGTGACATTGCCCCCGATGACGTTGGCTAATCCCCCCCCCAGGAACATTACCCAGCACCCTGGTTTTGTGGTATCCAGTATAACACTCAAGGCCATTCTCGGCATTGAAGGCGATTGAGAAAGACACCATGGCCAAAGCTCGAAAAGCCCGTTTCAGCAATGTCACGATCATCTGCCCGGATCAGATCTCCGGCGGCCCTGAGGCGCTGCACCAGCTGTCTTTTGAGCTGAATAAACTCGGCGTTGATGCAAGATAAACTCGGCGTTGATGCAAGCATCATGTATTTCGAACGCAAATTCAATTTTGGCATTACGGCGCAATCAGTGGGTTCCACAGTGACCGAGGATTGTGCGGCGATGAAGGCCTATGCGGCCTATGAGCCCAGGGTTATCCCCGGACGCGTTTTTGATCCCGATAGCCTTGTGATCTTCCCCGAATTGCTGCTGGATTTATCATGGCGTTTTGCGCAACGCTCGCGCAAGGCGACAGCATGTTGGATGTTGGGGGTGCCGCATGCGGCGCATTCCAAGACCATGCAGGATGATGAGCAGCGTCCGCTTTTCATGAGGCGCGTCAATCATTTTTACCAATCCATCTATGCCCGCCAATATCTGGTGGAAAAGGGCGCACGGAACACTATCCCCATCTTTGACTATATTGATCGCCGCTTCGTGCTGACTGAGCGCAAGGTGATGGACCGCGCCGGCAAGATACCGCGTTCCATTGCGTATTTCCCCCGCAAAGGCGGCGCGCTTGCCGAAGAATTTTTTCGTGTCGCGGCTGAGTTGATTCCGGGGCTGAAGCCCATCCCGATTGAGGGGATGACGCGCGATGAGGTGATGGCGGCCCTGAAATCCGCGCAATTCTACATTGATTTTGGAACCCAGCCCGGGAAAGACCGGCTCCCGCGCGAAGCGGCCGCCTTGGGGGCAGCGGTCCTGCTGCGCTACTCTGGGTCGGCAACCTGCTATGAAGATCACCCGCTTGACCGGTCCTTCCTGTTTTCAGATCAACACGTGCATGATGGTTCCTTGGCGCGCAGACTTGCCGACATTATTGATGACCCCTTGCCCCATCTGGCAGCCCAAAAATACTATCGCCAAAAGGTCAGGCTGGAGAGGGAGGAATTCATCCTGCAACTGCGCCAATTCTTCCTGGCGGAAGGGTAAGTGAAGGGCTAGGCGATGGGCGTTTCAGGGGGAATGGGCCTTTGCCCGCCAATGCCATGAAGGGCAGGCGCATTCTGGTCGTGGGCGCCGGTTTTGCCGGCGCGGTCTATGCCAGGGAATTGGCCGAAGCGGGCTTCAGCGTGACGGTGATTGACCGGCGGTCGCATATCGCCGGCAATGCCTATGATGAGGAAACCGGGGCCGGAATCCGGCTTCATCGTTACGGGCCACATCTTTGCCACACCAACAACGCGCGCGTGGTGGAATGGTTGCGGCGTTTCGGCGAATTCCTGCCCTATGAACACAGGGTTGTCGCGCGCCTTGGCGATGGGCGCCAAGTGCCTTTACCCATCAATCTGCACACGCTGGAAGCCATATTCGGTGTCACCATCAACGGGGAGTAGGAGGCGCAGCGTTTGCTGGCTGGTCAGGCGGAAGCGATTGAGGCGCCTCAAAATGCGCAGGAATACCTGCTCTCTCGCATTGGGCGCCGCCTGACGGATATTTTTTTCGCGCCCTATACGCGGAAAATGTGGGGGCTTGATCTTGCGGCGCTCAGCGCGGATGTCGTGAAGCGCATTCCCATTCGCTATGATACTGATGACCGGTATTTCCCGAATGATGAATTTCAGCTGCTCCCAAGCCAGGGTTATACGCGCCTGTTCGCAAATATTCTGGATCATGAAAACATAAATGTCATTCTGAATACACCGTTTGATTAAGCGATGCGCGCTGCCTATCAGCATTGCTTCAACAGCATGGCGATTGATGAATATTTCGGGGAAGTCCACGGGCCGCTGCCGTATCGGTCCATTCGCTTTCATCATCGCCTGGTGCCGCGCGGCGTAGCTGGCCTGGCGGCTACGGTGAATTTCACCGATGATCAGCCCTTCACCCGTGAAACGGATTGGTCGCTATTGCCCGGCCATATCCTGCGCCCGGGGCCTGAGAAGATCCTCACGCTTGAAGAACCTTGCGACAATCGGGACAATAATCATGAACGCTATTACCCGGTGAAAAGCACCGATGGGGCCGAACAGGTTCTATTGGAGAAATACAAGGCGATGGCGGCGTTGCTGCCGGACATGACCTTCATTGGCCGTTGCGGCACCTATATGTATTTGGACATGCATCAGGTGATCAACCAATCTCTCGCTGGGGTGCGGGAATGGCTGCTGAGCCGGCAGGCCGCGTGACGCGCGGAAGGCGGCCCGGCCTGTCTTTGCGCCCAAGGGGTCAGCTGACCCCCATTACATAGGCAGGCGGGTCCTGGGTTTCGAAGGCGACCCCCTTCACCCCTGGTACGCCTTCGGCCAGCACGCGCAGGCCCTGCTTCACGGTGTCAGACCGGCAGAAGCCGTGGAAGGTCACTTGGCCATTCTTCACATCCGGGAAGATGAAATAGGTATCCACCCAGGGTTGATTGCGCATGGCAATCGCAAGATCCCGGCGGATGCGTTCATCCGGCGCATCTGTGGCCAGGCTGCCCGGCGCAGCCAGAAGCGCCCGGATCAGGTCTGAACGCGAAACAACGCCAACAAGCTTGCCATCCCGCAGCACGGGGACGCGGCGGATCTTTTTTTCTTCAATGATATGGGCGACATGCTCGATTGAGGTTTCTTCGGTGACCGAGGCGATATCCGTGGTCATGACATCCCGCGCCCGGTGGCCATGGGTGCGGGCGAAACGCGCCGCCTGTTCGGTGGCTGAGGCAAAAAGGCCGAGCACCCAGGATTTCGGCGCATCTTCCTTCGCCGCCAGCCGGCGGATCAGATCGCCTTCGGTCACCATGCCAAGGAGTGTGCCGGCGCCATCCACCACGGGGGCGCCGGAAATGCCTCGGTCCGCGAAGACTCGGGCGACGGCCTCAAGCGGGGCTTCGGGTGGGATGGTGACAAGGCTGGTGGTCATCAGGTCACGGGCACGCATGGGTGGTTCCTCCTTCGGTCTGGGCCGGCATGGGCGTGGGGCATGGGCTGGTTGGCACCAGGGGTGGTGCAAGCGTGGCCCACGCCCCACCATGGCCTTCTATGCTGAGTGGCGGGCGGAGTTCTTGCGAAAAATCAAGCCGCCGCAACCCCGCAGGCGCGGCGGAGCCTTCTGGGGGCTGGGTGCTGGCTGGAGAGCCCGGAGCGGTGATCCCGTGGCGGCATTTCAACTTTGGGTAGAAGTTAAAATAAAGTTAATGTGAAACTTCATGGTTCTCGGCTTTTGGGGCGGCTTATCCGGGTATTTGGGCTTGCCCTGAACGCTGTTTTTCGGTTCATTGATTATTAACAATCCACAGGGTGACGGCTTGGCGACAAGGGCGGGCGATAGTGGGCTAACAATGCCTGGGCGGTTCTATCGCCCGGCTGGTGGCCTGCGGCCTGCGCTTTGTGCCGAGTTTCCGAAAATCTTGCCCCGTTCCAGGCCTGGCGCGCATCGCCCGGGCCTCCCGCATTCATGCCCCCCCAAGCTTAAAGCGCCGCTAATGAGGAGAACTTAGTCATGTCCGGAACAGGTGGTTCAACTGTAAATGGTGGTCCCGGAAACGACTCGTTCATTGGTGGCAACGGTGATGATTGGATCACCGGTGGCGTGGACAATGATACGCTCCGCGGGGCTGGCGGAAACGATAGTCTTTCCGGTGACGCAGACAATGACCTAATTGGCGGAGACGACGGTGACGATACACTTTTAGGTGGTGATGGTCTTGATTCCATTGCCGGGCTTGAGGGTAATGACAGTATCCTTGGCGGCAATGAAGACGACAATATCAATGGCGGCAATGGGGCGGATACGATTTCCGGTGGCGCCGGCAATGACCTGATTCAGGACCCTGCGGGCAATAATAGTATTTTAGGGGATGATGGGGCTGACTCGCTGTCTGGTGGTAATGGTGCGGACAATATCCAGGGCGGGAATGGCGCAGATTCCATCGGGGGTAGCGATGGGAATGACTCTCTCCTTGGCGCCGATGGCGCCGACACTATTTACGGCGGCAACGGCGCTGACAGTATTGCTGGTGGTAATGATAATGACGAGATCTTTGGTGAAGCCGGCAGTGACACGATAGATGCCGGCTCGGGCACCTTGGACCGTATTCTCTATAACCAAACGGGCGGTGAGGCGATCACGGCCACCATCACTTCAAGCGGTGGCAGTGCGGGGATCAATACGGCAACGGTCAGTACGGCGACGCAGGGCACGGATAGTATCCTAGGCTTTGAAAGACTGGTCGGGTCCGAGAACGGGGACCGCATCACTGTCACCACAGCGGCGACACAGAATACCCCTATGTTCCTGTTCGGCGGCGCCGGTAATGACACCATCATTGATGATTACCGCGTGACTGGTGTCTTCGCAGATTACAATACCACCTCCACCAGCCTCACCAGCGGGGTTTCCGTTGACCTGACGAGCGGCATTGCAACCGATGGCTTGGGCGGCACTGATAGCCTTGTGGGCATCATTTCGGTGAATGGGACGTCTTTCGCCGATACCATTCTCGGTAGCGCCGGGAATGATCGCTTCCGCGGCTTGCAGGGCAATGACCTGATGGATGGCCGTGGCGGCACTGGCGATATTGCCGATTATACGCCCAATAGCGCTTCCCAGGCCGTCAGTGTGAACCTCGCCACTGGGCGCGCCAATGATGGGTTGGGCGGCACGGATACGCTGATCAGCATTGAACAGGTGCGTGGTGGCGCGGGCGATGATGTGCTGATTGGTGACAGCAACAACAATACCTTCCGCGCTGCTGGCGGTAACGATACGATTGATGGCGCGGGCGGTACCGGTGACGGGGCTGATTATGGCTTCGCCACGGCGGCCGTCAGCGTCAATTTGGCCACGGGCCGGGCGCAGGATGGCCAAGGTGGTATTGATTCTTTGATCGGGATCGAAAATGTCTTTGGCAGCGCCTTTGCCGACACGCTGATTGGCAGCAACGGCAATGATAATCTGCGCGGCAATGCCGGCAATGATACGATTGATGGCGCGGGCGGTACCTTTGATACCGGTGATTACGCCTTCGCCACTGCCGCCGTCAGCGTCAATTTAGGCACGGGCCAGGCGCAGGATGGCCAAGGCGGTGTCGATTCCTTGGTCGGCATCGAAGTGATCTTGGGCAGCGCCTTTGCCGATACGCTTATTGGCGGCAATGGGAATGATAATCTGCGCGGCAGTGCCGGCAATGATACCTTGGATGGCGGCGCTGGCTCGGCGGATGTTGCGCAATATGCCAGCGCCACCACTGGCATTACGGTGAATATGGGCACCGGTATTGTCCAGGATGGCCAGGGCGGCACGGATACCTTGGCCAGGATTGAGCAGATCTGGGGTAGCAGCTTTAACGACAGCATGCTGGGCGGTAATGGAAACGATTTCTTCGTCGGTTCAACTGGCGCGGATACGTTTGTGGGCGGCACAGGCGATGATGCCGTCAGTTATTACTTCTATCCCTCTAGCACCCCCAGTAGCGCGACCCAAGGGGTTAGCGTTGATCTTGTCACCGGCGCGGCACGTGATGCCTTTGGCAGTGTGGATCTCCTGGTCGGCATTGAAATCGTTGAGGGGAGCAGTTTTGCAGATACCATTACCGGTGGCGCTGCGAATGAAATCATCCGTGGCAATGGTGGCGCCGATAGTCTGAGCGGTGGTGCGGGCAATGACCAAATCTACGCCTATGGCCCTTCCGATGTTGCGCGCCTGGATGGTGGTGCGGGCAATGACTTACTGCAAGGCTCAGCTGCCAATGACACCATGTCAGGCGGCGATGATGCGGATACCCTTTATGGCAATGGCGGCGCCGATAGTCTCATCGGTGGGAATGGTAATGATTTGTTGAGCGCCGTCGGTTCTAGCCAGGCTGCGCGTTTTGATGGCGGCGATGGCGATGATGAATTGTATGATGGTTCTGGTGCCGACACCATGGCGGGTGGCGCGGGTAATGATTTCATTTACAGCTCGGCGGGCGCGGATAGCGTCAATGGTGGTGATGGCGACGATAACATTGATGCCGGCGGTTCGGTCGCCGCGGTGCGTTTGGATGGCGGTAACGGCCATGATACGCTTTATGCGGGCTTTGTAACCGGAGGCTCCGGCGGCAATACGCTTTCGGGTGGAGCCGGCAATGACCAGCTGAATGTAGGTCCTTACGGCAATAACAGCCTGAGCGGTGGCGATGGCGATGACGTTTTGGATGGCAATAGCGGCAATGACACGCTGCTGGGTGGTGGTGATGCCGATACGCTGTATGGCGGCGCGGGCGATGACAGCCTGGATGGCGGCGCGGGTGATGATCTGTATCTGATGGCTGGTGCGACCGGTGATCTGTTTATCAAAGATAGCGCTGGGAATGACACGGTTTCGCTGTTTGGGGCCAGCGCCGACACTATTGGTTCAAATAATCTGCCTGTTGGCGCCGGGATTGAGGCGATTGATTTGGCGGGTAGCGGCCAATTGCTGCAACTGAATGCGGCTGCGGTGCGAGGCCTGTCTGATACGACAGATATGCTGCGCGTCTTTGGCAGCGGTAATGACAGCCTGGTGTTTGAAGATGCGGCATCCTGGACGCGCGGCGCCACGGATGGTGGCTTTGTCACCTTCACCACAAGCACGGGCGGCAATGCGACGGTGATTGCGGCGCAAAGCCTGGTGCCGGCGGAGGCTACTGGTGCCACGACTGGCGATGATAACCTTATCGGCAGCAATGGCGCAGACGCGATTGACCTGCTGGCGGGCAATGACGCCTATATTGGCCTTGATGGGAATGATTCCATCCTTGGCAATACCGGCAATGACACGCTGTCTGGTGGCAATGGTGCGGATACGCTGAATGGCGGCGCGGGTAATGACAGCCTGGATGGCGGCTTCCGCAATGACTTGCTGTCCTATGCTGGTGCATCTGGCGCTGTCTCGGTGGATCTGGTGGCCGGTACCGCGGCCGCGAGTGCGGATACCTTCGCCGGCTTCGAAAGTGTCCTGGGTTCGGGCTTCGCGGACAGCCTGCTTGGCAATAGCGGCGCCAATGTGCTGTTGGGGGATGCGGGCAATGATACGCTTTCCGGCCAGGGTGGTGCGGATACGATCTTTGGCGGGAATGGCGCGGATAGCATCTCCGGCGGCGATGGTGATGACAGGCTGCATGGTGAGGCTGGCAACGACACGATAGATGCCGGTGCGGGCACGAGTGATCGCATTCGCTACAATGTAGCAGGCGCCGAACCCATTACGGCCACGATTGAGAGCAATGGCGGTTCTTCCGGTTTCAATACGGCTACCGTCAGCACAGCGACCCAAGGCACCGACAGTATCTTAGGTTTTGAGATTCTAACCGCGACAGACGGCAATGACTTCATCACGGTGAATTCGGTCGCGACCTCGGCAGCGGGGCTTTATGTTTTTGCCAATGCCGGCAATGACACGATGGTTTTCAATACGACAGATGCTGGCGTTTTTGCCGATTATCAGAGCAGCGTCGCCACATCGGGTGTTTCGGCTGATCTGGCCGCTGGTACAGCCACGGATCAATTCGGTACGGATAGCCTGGTTGGGGCGCGCAATGTCAATGGCAGTGATTATGCCGATACGGTCTATGGCGCCGGGACGAATGATCGCTTTGCTGGCCGCAACGGCGATGATTACTTTGATGGCCGTGCCGGTTCCGATATGGCCGATTACAGCCATCTTTCTGGCAGCACGCAGGCGGTCACGATCAATCTTGCGGCGGAGCGTGCATACTCTGCCGTGACCGGCAATGACACGCTGATCAATATTGAAGATATCCGCGCCGGCGCGGGCAATGATACGATCATCGGCACAAGTGCTGCCAATACGTTCCGCGGCAATAGCGGCAGTGATTCCATGATTGGCGGAAACGGGCATGATATCGCCGAGTACACCAATAATGTTTCAAGTCAGGGGATCAGCGTCAATCTCGCGACGCAATTCGCGAATGACGGGCGCGGCGGCAGTGATACGCTGATCGGCTTTGAAGAAGTGCGTGGCGGTTCCGGGAACGATACCTTCATCGGCACAGGGTCTAACGATCGCTTCCGCGGCAATGGGGGGAATGACACCATTGATGGTGGCGGCGGATCCGAAGACACGATCGATTTTTCGAATACCAATTCGGCCGTCAGCGTGAACTTCGCGACCGGTCAGGCAAGCGATGGTGCCAGTGGCACGGATCGCTTCACGAATGTGGAAGTGGCCTATACCGGCACGGCATCCGATACGCTGATCGGCAGTGCGGGTGAGGAAATTCTTGATGGCGGCATGGGTGGTGACCGTATTGATGGCGGCGCTGGTGCTGACCGCGTGCGGTATTATAATGTCAGCGGCAATAATACTTCCGTTGTTGGTGGTGTGTCTGTTGATCTGCTAGCGCAGCGCGCGACGGATGGCTGGGGCGGTCAGGACACGCTGATTGGGATTGAACGTGTAACGGCGACCAATTTCGCCGATACGCTGCTTGGCGATGATATTTCCAACCGCTTCAATGGCCTTGCCGGCAATGACAGCATTGATGGCGGCCTTGGTGGCGATTACCTGGAATACAGCGATAGCTCTGCAACCCTGGGCGTTACGGTCAATCTTACCAACGGCACTGCAACTGATGGCCGGGGCGGGACGGATAGCTTCACCTCGATCGAACATGTGCTTGGGGGCAGTTATGACGATCACCTGACGGGTATTGCGCAAGATGGCCGCGCCGCGTCGCGGCTGCGCGGCGGTGGGGGCAATGATACGCTGATCGGCATTAACTACGGATATGACAGCGAATTTGTGATTGCAGATTACGCTGATCAGACCGTGGCGCTGAGCGTCAATCTTGCCTCTGGCAGTGTGAATGATGGGCGGGGCGGGATTGATTCGTTGGTCAATATCCGCGGTGTCGGCATGTTTGGTAATTTCGCCGATACGCTCATCGGGTCCAACGGGGATGATTGGCTGGAACCCTCGGGCGGCAATGACAGCATCATGGGTGGCGATGGCTTTGACATCGTCGTCTATGGCGGTACCCCGACTGGGGGTGTTTCGGTCAATCTTGTCACAGGTGTCGCGAATGATGGGGATGGCGGCACGGATACCCTGACCAACATTGAAGCTGTGAGCACCAATTATTCCAATGATACGGTGATTGGTGACAGTGGCGATAACCTTGTTGGCCTAGCGGCAGGGGCGGATTACGCCGATGGTGCTGGCGGCAACGACATGATCGCTTATGTGGCTGGCGTTACGCCGAATGGGGTCAGATACACCAGCAATGAAGCGAGCGATCAACTGCCGTTCAGTGGCGTCACGATTGACCTGGCCGCTGGCCGTGCGACGGATCAGGGTGGCGCTACCGATACCATTCTGAATTTTGAAGAAGCCATTGGCAGTACGATGCATGACAGCATCTTAGGTTCTGCTGGCGATAATTACCTTGATGGCGTGGAAGGCAATGACACCATCAATGGTAGGGCGGGGAATGATACCATCGAAAGCGCCACGGGCTCCGATAGCCTGAACGGCGGCGATGGTGATGATGTTATTGACGCCAATCGTTCCAGTGACGCGGTGCGCATGGATGGCGGTTCCGGCAATGATACGCTCACCGGCGGCTTCGGCGGCGGCACGCTTTCGGGCGGCGCCGACAATGACCGGATGCAAGCCGGCTCTGGTGGCGCGAATAGCCTCAGCGGTGATGGCGGGGATGACAATCTCTTTGCCTATGAGGGCACGGTCACGATGGCCGGTGGCGATGGCAATGACATGCTCTTTGCCCAGGGTGGCGGGTCCAGCCTGGATGGCGGCAATGGGGATGATTCCCTCTCGGCCGGCTATGGGCAGGGCGGCGCCGGGCAGGAACTCTCTGGGTCTGGCAAGGATGTCCTCGGGGCAGGGCCCGGCAATGATTCCTTGATTTCGGGTGTTGCCCTTTCAGGCGGCGCGGGGCGCGATCAGCTTTCGGGCGGCTATGGTGATGATACGCTGCTCGGCGGCGCGGATGCCGATACCATTGCGGGCAGCGGCGGCTTCGACAGCCTTGATGGCGGGGCGGGCAATGATCTCTACTTGTTGGCTGGCGCAACTAGTGCCTTCACGCTCAGCGACAGCGGCGGCAGTGATACTGTTTCGATGCTCGGCAATACAGGACATGAGATCGCGTCTGACAACGTCAGCGGCGTCAGGGGCATTAATGCGATTGATCTGGCGGGTGGCGGGAATATCCTGCACCTGACCGCGGCGGCGGTGAATGCCGGTTCTGAAGCCGATATGATCCAGGTTTTTGGCAGCGGCAATGACAGCCTTGTGTTCGATGACGTAGCGAACTGGACGCGCGGCGCTACGGCTGGTGGCTTTGTCACCTTCACCACAAGCTCGGGCGGTAATGCGACCGTGCTTGCGGCGCAAAGCCTGGTGCCGTTGGCAACCAATGCGACGAATGGCGATGATACCCTTCTCGGCAGCAATGGCGCAGACGCGATTGACCTGCTGGCGGGCAATGACAGCTATCTTGGCCTTGATGGCAATGATTTCATCCAGGGCAATACTGGCAATGACACGCTGTCTGGCGGCAATGGCGCGGATACGCTGAATGGCGGCGCAGGTAACGACAGCCTGAATGCCGGCGCGGGCAATGACTTGCTGTCCTATGCGGGCGCGTCTGGTGCTGTCACGGTGGATCTGGCGGCCGGTACCGCGGCGGCGAGTGCGGATACCATCATTGGCTTTGAAAGCGTTCAAGGCTCAGGCTTTGCCGATAGCCTGCTTGGCGATAGCGGCGCGAATGGGCTGTCCGGTGAAGATGGCAATGACGCGATCAATGCCGGTAACGGCGATGATACCCTGCTGGGTGGGAATGGTGCAGATAGCCTTGATGGTGGTGCGGGTGCGGATACGCTTGCGGGCGATGCGGGCAATGATACGCTGAATGGCGATACGGGTTCCGACCAGCTCTCGGGCGGCGGTGGCAACGATCTTCTGTTTGGTGGCCTTGACGCGGATACGCTCGCGGGTGGCGATCAGGCGGATCAGCTTAACGGCGGGTTCGGTCACGACAGCCTGTTCGGCGGGACCGGCGATGATCAACTGGACGGCGAAGCGAATGACGATACGCTTTCCGGCGGTGATGGGAATGACGGCCTGAATGGCGGCGCTGACAATGATAGCCTGTCGGGTGATCTTGGTGCGGATACGCTGGCGGGCGGAGATGGTGCTGACCAGCTTTCTGGCGGTAATGGCGCTGATACGCTGGATGGCGGTACGGGCGCCGATACGCTTTCAGGTGATGTGGGCAATGACTCGCTGAGTGGTGGCGATGACGCTGACCAGCTTTCGGGCGGCGCGGATGCCGATACGCTGGCGGGCGGCAATGGCGCTGACACGCTGGATGGCGGCGAAGATACCGATGCGCTGCAAGGTGATGCGGGTGCGGATGCGCTGGCGGGCGGTAATGGTGCTGACACGCTGGATGGTGATACGGGCGCTGATACGCTTTCAGGCGATGCGGGCAGTGACTCGCTGAGTGGTGGTGATGACGCCGACCAAGTTGCGGGCGGCGCAGATGCCGATGCGCTGGCGGGCGGCAATGGCGCCGATACGCTGGATGGCGGTATGGGCGCGGATACGCTTGCGGGCGATGCCAGCAATGACTCGCTGAGTTGCGGCGATGATGCCGACCTGCTCTCAGGCGGCGCGGATGCCGATGCGCTGGCGGGCGGCAATGGCGCTGACACGCTGGATGGCGGCGAAGGTGCGGATGCGCTTGCGGGTGGGGCGGATGCTGACTCGCTGCTTGGTGCGGCGGGTGCCGATACGCTTGCGGGCGATGCGGGCGCCGATACGCTTTCCGGTGGCGAAGATGCCGACCTGCTCTCGGGTGGCACCGGCGCCGATACGCTTGCTGGAGATGCCGGCAATGACTCGCTGAGCGGCGGCGATGATGCTGACCTGCTCTCGGGCGGTGCCAATGATGACCAACTGGCGGGCGGCAATGGTGCCGATACGCTGGATGGCGGCACCGGCGCCGATACGCTTGCGGGCGATGCGGGCAATGACTCGCTGAGTGGCGGCGATAACGCTGACCAGATCTCCGGCGGCGCGGATGCCGATGCGCTGAATGGCGGTAATGGTGCGGACACGCTGGATGGCGGCGATGGTGCCGATGCGCTGACAGGTGCTGAGGGCGCTGATTCGCTCGCGGGCGGCACCGGCGCCGATACGCTTGCAGGCGATGCCGGCAATGACTCGCTGAGTGGTGGCGATGATGCCGACCTGCTCTCGGGCGGTGCCAATGATGACCAACTGGCCGGCGGCAATGGTTCGGATACGCTGGATGGCGGCACCGGCGCCGATACGCTTGCAGGTGATGCGGGCAATGACTCGCTTAGTGGTGGTGATGATGCCGACCTGCTTTCGGGTGGCGCCAATGATGACCAGCTCTCTGGCGGCAATGGCGCCGATACGCTGGAAGGTGGTGACGGCGCTGACCTATTGATGGGTGGCGCGGATAATGACGTGCTTATCGCTGGCGCGGGTGCGGATACGCTTGATGGCGGCGATGGTAGCGCCGATGTGGCGAGCTATGCCTCCGCGGCCGGTGCTGTCACTGTCAATCTCGGCACTGGTTCGGCCAACGCGGCCGATGGCACGGATAGCCTGGTTGGTATCGAAGTGCTTCTGGGCAGCGGGTCGGCGGATAGCCTGTTCGGTTCAAATGCCGCAGACACGCTTGCTGGCGGAAATGGCACCGATACGCTTTCGGGCGGCCTTGGCCATGATTCGCTTGCCGGTGGTGATGGGGCGGATTGGCTGAGCTATGCAGATGCCACTGGTGCGGTCACGCTCAATCTTGCAACGGGCATCAGCGCGGGTGCGGCCGGCAATGACACCTTCACCGGGTTCGAGGCGGTCCGTGGAAGTGCCAATAGTGACAGCATTCTTGGCGGTACCGTCAATGATAACATCATTGGCGGGCTCGGTAACGACACGCTGGATGGTGGGTTCGGTACGTCGGATTACGTGCTGTATGTGAATGCCACTGGCAGTGTGACCGTGGATCTGCTGAACGGGGTCAGCTTCGGTGCGGATGGCAATGATAACCTGGTCAGCTTTGAAGCCGTGCTCGGCGGTGCCTTCAACGACAGCCTGCGCGGTGATGACGGCAATAATACGCTGTCCGGTGGCAATGGCGATGACACGCTGGATGGCGGCAACGGTGATGACACGCTGATCGGCGGCCCGGGCAATGATATGCTCGTCGGCAGCGGCAATGACTTGCTGTCCTACGCGTATGTTGTGAATCGCGGTGTCACCATCAGCTTGACCGATGGTACGGTAAATGGCGGCAGCACAGACCTGATCAGCGGCTTCTCGAGGGCAGAAGGCTCTAACCAGGACGATATCATTAATGGCGATAGTCTGGCCAATGAGCTGTTGGGCATTGATGGTAATGACACGATTTCCGGCTTTGGCGCGAATGATACGCTGGATGGCGGTAACGGTAATGACAGCCTTATCGGTGGCAATGATGATGATCTGCTGCTGGGCGGCAATGATGCCGATACGCTGCTGGGTGATGCCGGTAATGACTCGCTTGCGGGCGATGCAGGCACTGACAGCCTGGTTGGTGGTGACGGCAACGATACCCTCGACGGCGGCGCCAATGACGACACGCTGAGCGGTGGCAATGGCAACGACAACCTGGTTGGTGGTGACGGCAACGACATTCTGGACGGCGGCGCCGATGACGACACGCTGAGCGGCGGCAGTGGCAACGACAATCTGTTTGGTGGTGAAGGCAACGACACGCTGGACGGCGGCGCCAATGACGACACGCTGAGCGGCGGCAATGGCCATGACAACCTGTCTGGTGGTGATGGCAACGACACGCTCGACGGCGGTGCGAATGACGACACGCTGAGCGGCGGCAATGGTGGTGACAGCCTGTTTGGTGGCGTGGATGCAGATACGCTGGCGGGTGATGCCGGCAATGACACTTTGGTGGGCGATAGCGGCAATGACAGCCTGTTTGGTGGCAATGATGCTGATCGGCTGGATGGTGGTGCCGATGCGGATACGCTGAACGGCGATGCGGGCGCAGACACGCTCACCGGCGGCGCCGGCAATGACAGCCTGTTTGGCGGCGCAGATGCGGATCGGTTGGTTGACGATGAAGGCAGCGATACGCTTGCCGGTGGTGCAGGTAATGACACCTTCATTGCTGGCGCTGGTTCAGACTCACTGTTTGGCGGCGATGGTAACGGCGACGTTGCCGATTACAGCAACGTCACCAGCGGCCTCACAGTTAATCTAGGCGCTGGAAGCATCAGCGGCGCTGACGGCACTGATAGCCTTGCCGGTATCGAAGGTATCCTCGGCGGCAATGGTGCTGATCAGGTAACTGGCGGCAATGCCAATGAGAGCCTCTCAGGCGGTGTCGGCAATGACACGCTTTCGGGCGGTAATGGTGATGACACGCTGGATGGTGGTTCCGGCGACGACAATATGGATGGTGGCGTCGGCAATGACTTGCTGTCTTATGCTGGTGCGACCGGAGCAGTCACGGTGGATATGGCCGCAGGCTTCGCCACGGCGAGCAGCGATACCATCACTGGCTTCGAAAGCGTCCAGGGCACGGGGCTGAATGACAGCCTGGTTGGCAATAACTCCGCCAATGGGCTGTATGGTGAAGATGGGAATGACACCATCTCTGCCGGTGGCGGCAATGATACGGTCCTTGGCGGTAATGGCGCCGATTCACTTGCCGGCGGCGATGGCGCCGACTCAATCTTCGGCGGCGATGGTGTTGATACGCTCACCGGTGGTGCGGGCAATGACTGGCTAGACTTCGGTGCCGGTAATGACTCCTTCAGCTATCAAACCAGTGACGGCTTCGGTAACGAAACACTGGTTGGCGGTGCTGGTTCTGATACGCTTTACATGGGCGCTGGCTGGAACTCCGGTCCCATCAATAACGACATCATCGATGGACTACCATGGATCAACTATCAGCGCGCTGATGGTACGATCATCTATACGCGGGGCTGGGAAGATCGTGTGCCCTGCTTCGCGGAAGGCACGCGGATCATGACACCAAACGGCGAGGATGCGGTGGAAAACCTCCGCGCCGGCGATATGGTGCTGGCGATGCGGGGTGGCCAGGCAGGCTTTGAGCCGCTTGCTTGGGTTGGTTCCATGGATATCGCTGTTCCGCATGATGCAGAAATGGCGGCGAAGACCGCGCCGATCCTGATCAAGGCGGGTGCCTTGGCTGAGGGTCTGCCGGCGCGTGATCTGCGCGTCAGCCCCGATCACGCGATCGAGGTTGATGGCTACCTGATCCCGGCGAAGCACTTGGTGAATGGCACAAGCATTGTGCAGGAAGCTTGGTGCCAGCGCGTGACCTACTTCCACCTTGAACTGGAAGCGCATGGTCTGTTGTTGTCGGAAGGCCTCTGGAGCGAGAGCTATCTGGATGATGGCAACCGCGATGCCTTCAACAATGCGGGTCTGACGGGGCTGTTCCTTGACCTCGAAGCTGGGCGGTCCGCGGGTCAGTATGACGCGCAAGCCTGCCTGCCGGTGCTGCGTGATGGTCTGGCGCTTGACCTGATCCATGGCCGGATTGCGATCCGCGCTGAGGAACTCAAGCTGGCGAAGAAGGCGAGGGGCCGTTAATTCGCAAAGGGTCCGAGTGGGCTTGGCCCACTCGGGCGACCTTGCTTTGGCTTGCAGCCGATGCCTTCTGGCTGGAAGCGGACCCGCAAGCCCACCGGCCGCGGAAGTTCATGCTGGCCGGGCTACGTAAGATGCGCCATCGCGGGCAGCCCCAGGGTGGACTGGTCGTTTACCCAAACCCTGGCGGCTTACTACTTGGTTCGACGGGCGAATCTGTTAGCGGCCGCGGCATGCCGCCCGGATCCCATGCCCAGCCCGCTGCCAATACGAGAACGCAACAAAAAGATTCATTGGCTGAAGACAGCATCGTTTACAGAAGTTCGCGATCATGTTCGTTCACAGAACACGCTCTGGACCTTTATCTGAATGTATTTTTTGAGCCGCCAGTTTTTCCACTTGGCTTGAAAAATGATCTAAAGCCAGATCTCAATCCCAGCCAGCCATTGTGCAGGGACGCTTGCCACCAACTTGCTAGAGCCTGTGCGAGCCAAGCGAAATCCCTTGGCAAAGCGGGGTATGCGATCAAGTCAGGATTCAGGGCATGTTCGGTGAACCAATGTGAACCGGACACGCGCCGGCCCAAATCTATTGTGGGATGCATTCTGGAATGATCTCAAAGGGCCAAAATGGAGCCAGAGACATCTAAAAATCATCGGAATAAAAGGGGCGCAGCAACGGGGACCTGAAAGGCGAAACTCTCTGGCGCAATCCGTCCATGTTGCGCCACTTTTATGCTGTGTCTCCAGGAGGTGTCTCAGAAGGAGATTCAGCCGACGAAGAGCGTGTAAACATCCGTAATGGTCATAGTGCCTCCTTTGAGGGGTATCCCGCATACGCTGATGATGAGCGTCAGGAAAGGTTTTGCCGCGTAGCGCGCGCATATGGGGGTTCACACTATCCGGCACGGTGAGTAAGGATCGCTATCTTCGCAATCAGCGCGCATATCCCTGGCGCAGCCGATCAATGACGCTGAGCGGCCTGGGGCGAGGCTGGCTAGCGGCCTGGCGGCGCGCATGGATCTCCTGGAGCAGGATTTCGCCATCCGCTGCCTTCTCCAGCGTCAGCCGCCGGCTGAAGATCTCTGCCGATCCCGGGTGGCGTCCGACCATAAGGATACCTGCTTGCGGCAGTCTTTCCACGATCAGATGCAACATGAGATCGGCCGATGCAGGATCGAGCGCAGTCGTCGCATCGCCCAGAAGGATCCAGCGCGGGCAGAAAAGAATGATCCGCGCGAATGATAGTCGCTGGGTTTCCGCCGCGGTCAGCACCCGTGGCCAATCGGCAGTCTCATCCAGCCGATCCGCGAAATGCGCGAGCCCCACGCTACTGAGGGCAGCTTGCAGCGTTTCAGTATCGTAATGCTCCGCCGCCTCGGGGAAGGCCAATGCCTGGCGCAGTGATCCTTGCGGCAGGAAAGGCCAGGGGCCGACTGCAATCATCCCGGCATCAGCTGGCAGGTCAACGCAGCCCCGCCCCCAGGGCCAGATGCCGGCCAAAACGCGGAAAAGCGCGCGCGTCGCCTCAGGGTCACCACCCACCAGCACGTGATCGCCCGGCTCTATCTGCAGATTGAGGTTTGACAGCATCGTGGTGCCGTCCGGCGCTGCGACCCACAGTTTGCGCACGCCAAGCTGCGCGGTCGCCACGCGATCAAGGTTGAGTGCGGTGTCCCCCATGCGCGCGGCTTCCAGGGTGACAACACGGACTGCCTCATCCAACATGAGCACGCGCTCTACTGATGCACGCCAGCCAGCGATCAGGGCCAAATTATCGATCGGCCAAGATAATGCAGCCGTCACCTGCTGGAATGCCTGCCCGGACTGCATCAGGCGCCCGAGCGAAAGCGTGCCGTCAAGGAAACGCGGCGTGCTGACGAGGATCGGTAGCACCCCGGCCAGCGCCACGTAGCCAGAGGAAAAGGCCAGCAGCCGCGCCAAGCCCAGGGACTGGCCGCGCCAGGATTGCGCGATGGTCTCAAAGACGCTTTCAAGGCGTTCGCGCTCCAGCGGCTCGCCGCGTGCAACGGCGATCGACTCCCCGCTCTCATGCGCGCGCACCAAGCTGAAGCGAAAATCAGCCTCGTTCGTCTGCCGCATGTCCGTGGCGCGCACAAGCGGCCTGCCCAGGAAGAAGGCCACAACAGCGCCCAAGCCTGCATAGACGAAGGCGAGCAGAACAAGATGCCCGGGCACATGCATGCCCGCTACCTCGATCCAACCCGACAATGACCAAAGAACGCCCACAAAAGTGACTAGCAAAAGCACGCAGTAGAACAGGCTGCTCGCCAGATCGATAGCGACTTCCGTGGCGATGCGGACATCCTCTGCGATGCGGCCATCTGGATTGGCGTGGTCGCCGGGGATCAGGTCCGCCTGGTAGTGACGTGCATCTTCCATCCAGTCGCCGATGACCCTTCTGGTCAGCCAGCGCCGCCAATCGAATTGCAGGTGCCGCCGAAAAACAAGATGAGCCGTGTTCACAATCATGTTGCCCAGCAGAATGAGGCCGAAGATGCCGATCTGATGCATGGTGCCGTCGGTTGAACGCCGCTCCAGCGCATCGAATAGATCGGCACTCCAGACATTGAGGCGGACCGCGAGAGCAACCTGGGCGACCACGAGCAGCGCCAGCGCTGCGGTCAATAGGCGTGGCCGCCAGCGCCCCGGCCCCGTCCAGTAGGGGCCGGAGATTCGCATGAAGGCGCGAAAAAAATGCTGCGAATGGTTCACTTCGTCGCACGAAGGATTACGGGGCTGACTCAACGACATCTCACGCAACGCCGGATTGGCGCGGCTTAAAGTCGACCGAGCAGCACAAGGATGAGGACGATGATCAGCACCGTACCCAGTACGCCAACGCCGCCAT
>JAPLOJ010000180.1 GCA_026400795.1 Alphaproteobacteria bacterium | reverse complement strand
TGAAGCTCATGGTCATTGCGCTATTCATGGCACCCATTTCAGGAAATTGGCGAGGATACGCAACCCCACCGGGCCGCTTTTCTCCACATGGAACTGAAGCCCGGCAAGATTATGGCGGGCAATGGCGGCGGTCACCGGCCCGCCATAATCGGTGGAGGCGATCACATCCTCCCCCCGCGCCGCGCTAAAGGCATAGGAATGCACGAAATAAACCTGATCCCCCGGCGTGATCCCGGCGAGCAAGGGGTGGCAGCCCGGGCGGAAGGTCAGCCCATTCCAGCCCATTTGCGGCAGCGGCAAGGGCCGGCCATCGGCGCCCTTCGGGTCCATCGGCGCCACTTCGCCGGGTAGCCAATCCAGCCCCTGGGTGCTGCCATGTTCCAGCCCTTGGGTCGCCATCAACTGCATGCCCACACATATGCCAAGAAACGGCACGCCATCCCCGCGCACGCGCTGTTCCATGGCCGCAACCGCGCCCGGCAGCGCATCCAGCCCGCGCCGGCAGGCGGCAAAGGCCCCTTGGCCGGGCAGCACCACACGGTCTGCCACCAGGATTTCGGACGCATCGCGCGTGACGCTGATATCCGCCGCAACGCCCGCCTCCGCCGCCACTTTCTGGAAGGCCCGCAGCACGGAAGCGAGGTTGCCCGAACCCGGGTCTATGATCACCAGCTTCATGTCAGCCCGCGTGCCAAATCGGCGCGGCGGTCCGCCAGGTTCAGCACCGCGCCGTCCTCATTCTGTCCCTGCACCACGCCCATCAGGCGGAAGCCTTGCCGTTCCAGGCTCCAGCGCTGAAGGTTCCGCGCCTCAAACCCCGTCAGGATTTGCAGCGCCATCATGGCCCAGGGGGAGATGCTGGAAGGCAGCACGAAGCCCATGAATGTGGCCAGTGAGAAATACAGCGCCGCCACCAACCAAAGCCGCTTGGCCAGAAACCAGAACAGCGGAAACAGCGCGGCCAACCAGGAAAACCCTTCCCGCACCATGACTGTCCGAGCGGGTTTATCCGCCATGGCCGAGCGGTTATGCACGGTCCAGATGCGCATCTCAGGCTTCCAGCACGCCCTTAGTGGACGGAATGGCGCTGGCCGCGCGCGGGTCCGGTTCCACCGCTTCGCGCAAAGCCCGCGCCAAAGCCTTGAAGCAGGCTTCCGCCACGTGATGGGCGTTGGTCCCGGCCTTTTGCGTCACATGCAGCGTGATGCCAGCATTGAAGGCCAGGGCGCGGAAGAATTCCTCAAACAGCTCCGTATCCATCTCCCCGATCTTGGGCTGGGCGAAGCTGACGGACCAGGCGAGGAAAGGCCGGCCAGAGATATCCACCGCCGCTTCCGCAAGCGCCTCATCCATCGGGATCACGGCGGCACCGTAGCGGCGAATCCCGCGCTTATCGCCCAAGGCTTGGCGCAGGCATTGGCCGATGACGATGCCGACATCTTCCGTGGTGTGGTGGAAATCTATGTGCAGATCGCCCTTGGCCCGCACCTTCAGGTCGAACAACCCATGGCGGGCCAAAGCGGTCAGCATATGGTCCAAAAAGCCAATGCCGGTGGCGATATCCGCGCGTCCTTCGCCATCCAGGCCAAGGGCGACGGTGATCGCGGTTTCCGAGGTCTCGCGGCTGATTTCCGCGCGGCGGTTCCAGGGCGGGGTGGTCTTCATACAGCCTAACTACGCCCCGCGGCGGGGGGGATGCAACCGAAAGCGGGGGTGTGGTTGTCTCCGCGCCCCAGTCGCGCCATTTCTGCACCCATGACACAGACACAACACGACCCCCTGGGCTGGCACGGCACCACCATTCTTTGCGTTCGCAAGGGCGGGCAGGTGGCCATGGCCGGGGATGGGCAGGTCTCGCTTGGGCAGACCGTGGTGAAGGGCAATGCACGCAAAATCCGCCGGATTGCCGGCGGCAAGGTGCTGGCGGGCTTCGCCGGCGCCACGGCCGATGCCTTCACCTTGCTGGAACGGCTGGAAGCCAAGCTGGAACGCTTCCCGGATCAATTGGAACGCGCCTGCGTTGACCTGGCCAAGGATTGGCGGACGGATCGCTATTTGCGCCGCCTGGAAGCCTTGCTCGCGGTCGCCGATCACAAACGATCCTTGCTCGTGACCGGGCAGGGCGATGTGCTTGAACCGGAAGATGCCATCATCGGCATTGGGTCCGGTGGCAATTACGCGCTTTCCGCCGCGCGCGCGCTGCTGCCCGTGGAAGGCGTAGAAGCCGAGGAGATTTGCCGGCGCGCAATGAAGATTGCCGCCGATATCTGCGTCTATACGAACGGCAATATCATCCTGGAAACGCTCGCCGCCAGCGCGGGAGACGCGCCATGACCGAAACCGTGAACCTCTCCCCGCGTGAGATCGTCTCGGAGCTTGATCGGCATATTGTCGGCCAGCTGGAAGCGAAGCGCGCGGTGGCGATTGCATTGCGCAACCGTTGGCGGCGCCAGCAATTGGCCCCGGGGCTGCGTGAGGAAGTGGTGCCGAAAAACATCCTGATGATCGGGCCGACCGGCTGCGGCAAGACCGAAATCGCACGCCGCCTGGCGCGGCTGGCGCATGCGCCGTTTCTGAAGGTGGAAGCGACGAAATTCACCGAAGTTGGCTATGTCGGGCGCGATGTGGAAAGCATTGTGCGGGATCTGGTGGAAGTTGCCATCACCATGGGCCGCGACGCTGCGCGCAAAGGCGTGCAGGCCAAGGCGGAATTGGCGGCGGAGGAAACGCTGCTGACGGCGCTGGTGGGCGAAGGGGCATCAGGGGAAACTCGGCTAAAATTCCGCCGCATGCTACGCGAAGGCCAGTTGGAAAATCGCGAGATTGAAGTGCAATTGGCCGATTCCGGCCCGGCCATGCCGATTGGCATGATGGATTTGCCGGGCGGCCAGCCGCCGCAAATGCAGAATTTGCAGGATATGTTTGGCAAGATGTTCGGCGGGCGCAGCAAATCCCGCAAGATGA
>JAPLOJ010000287.1 GCA_026400795.1 Alphaproteobacteria bacterium | reverse complement strand
CCAACAATGTCAAACGTAATGAAGCAGGCGCAGAGAATGTAATTCCATCCAGCAATATGCGCCATCACGGCTGCCAGCGCGGCAACCCAAAGCCTGAGTCGCCGCGCTGCATGCAGCCATGCTGGGGCAGTGCTGGCGCCGATCCTCATCCGCCGAAGCGCACGCCGCTGATGGGCGCAATCACATCGTTGTAGACTTCACCGCAACGCGCGCCGCAGCGGCGCACCCAACCTGGCAAGACGGTGGTGCGGAAAATCTCCTTCGCTTGTGCCTTATCTGCGGCGGAAGCTGTCACTTCCGTCATGGGCCGCGCGGCGAGGTTGTGGATGCTGCACCCAGCGGCGCGACCGATATTGCAATCAATGCCATCGCGCGTGGCAGCAAGGCCAAGCGCCCATTGCTGATTGCTCACTTCCTTCATGGTCGCTTCCATGAAATCGCGCACGGCGGGTTCCAGGCGGTTCCACCAATTCAGGTTCACAAGATATCCCGCAACCGCCCAGGAAACCGGTAGGTCAGAGATATGCGTGGAAACTTCCGGCCAGCGCGCTGCAGCGCCAGAACCGGAACCGGTGATGGCGCAATCCACCACGCCGCGTTCCAAAGCGGAATAAACTTCAGGAAAGCCGATGCTGACCGGCTGCGCGCCTAGGGTGGTGAAGAAATCCACCAGTGAATTGCCGAAGGTGCGAATGCGCCGACCGCGCAAATCATTCAGGCTGGTGAAGGGGGCGCGGCAAAACACCACCTGTGCCGGGAAGGGATACATCGCCACGAGGCGCGCGCCGAAGCGTTCCAGATCCCGATTGGCAACTGGTAACACCGCTTCCGCAATGCGACGCGCGTCGTTGATGTCTGGCGCTAGCCCCGCCAAATCAATGCCATCCAGAATAGGCACATCGCCGGACAGAGTCGTGAGGGTGCCAGCGCCGATTTCCACCTGACCGGAGCGCACCAGGCGCACAATCTCATTGCCGGCCAGATTGCGTTCTGCATGGGTTGAAAGCTGTACCTGCACGCGCCCATTGCTGCGTGCTGCGGTGCCATCGCGCAGAACCGGAATATCCACGCGGGTATATTGCGGCTGTGTCGGCAGCGGCTGCGTCACCGCCGAAATGCGAATGGGCGCGCCCGCCGGTAAAGTCGGCAATTGCGCCGCAGCGGAAAAGACAATGCCAGTCGCCAGCGCGGCACCGGCCAGGAGATGTTTCAGCATCATGAAGTCCTCCGAGGTCTGGTTATTTCCAGTAGTGCATCATGGGGGCGCCTCGGCGTCGAGGGGCTTTGACGCGCGATTCCAATAAAATCGGCTAGCCTGCCGCAGTTGCAGGCAGGCGCGCCGGTAATGTGCCCAATAGGTCGGCCCCTTGCCTTCTCACTTCGCCGGATGCACCGCCATCCAATGGCGGGCGATATCCACGCGACGCGTAATCCACACATCGCGCTTTTCCGACATGTAATCCAGCAGCCTTTGCAACGCGACCGCGCGCGCGGGATGGCCGATCAGGCGCATATGCAGCCCGACCGACATCATCTTGGGCTGACCCTTGCGCCCTTCTTCATAAAGCATGTCGAAAGCATCGCGGATATAGGAAAACCACTGATCGGATGTGCCCATCCAGCCGGCATATTTTCCGTCGTTATTCGTCAGTGAATACGGCACTACCAGATGCGGCTTGTCATTCACGCGTGTCCAGATTGGCAATTCATCGCCGTAATAGTCGCTGTCATACAAAAACCCACCTTCTTCCACGACCAGCCGGCGCGTATTCACTGAAGGTCCATAGCGGCAATACCAGCCATCTGGCCGATGGCCGACAGTTTTTTGTTGGCTTTCGATGGCTTTGCGGATGTGATCGCGTTCTTCTTCTTCCGATAACTCGAAATGTTTCACCCAACGCCAGCCATGGGAACAGACATCATAGCCCGCGGCCTTGATGGCGGCGGCCGCTTCCGGATTGCGTTCCAGCGCCAGCGCGCAGCCGAAAATCGTGACGGGCAGATTGCGTTCCTTGAACAGGCGATGCAAGCGCCAAAACCCAACGCGGCTGCCATATTCAAACATGCCTTCCGCCGCCAAATCGCGGCCTGTTTTTACCTGATTAAGGCCATGCGCTTCGGTCAAGCCATTTTCCGTGAAGCCATCGCCAAGTTCAAAGGATGGCTCACTGCCTTCCTCATAATTGATCACGAAATTAACGGCGATTTTTGCGCCACCTGGCCATTGCGGGTCCGGCGGATTGGCGCCGTAGCCGATAAAATCTCGCGTGACTTGATAAGTCATGGCGTCAATTCCTTTCAGTGAGAGGCGGCGTGTCGCAGGGCACGCCAAATTTTCTCAGGTGTTGCTGGCATATCGGGCGGTATCGCGCCACGCTGCGCCAGCGCATCGGCAATGGCGTTCATCACTGTTTGTGGCGCGGCAATGGCGCCCGCCTGGCCAGAGCCTTTCACACCAAGCGGATTGGCGGCGGTTGGTGTGCCTTCCAGGATCACTTCAATCGCGGGCACATCGTCGGCGCGCGGCAATGCGTAATCCATCAAGGAACCACTCAGCAATTGGCCTGACTCACGATCATAAATAATGTCTTCCAGCATGGCCTGACCAATGCCCTGCACCAGCCCGCCCTGCACCTGCCCTTGCGTCAGGCGTGGATTCACCAAGCGCCCGTAATCATCAACCGCGACATAGCGCGTAAGCCGCGCATGGCCGGTTTCAGGGTCAATCTCCACCTCCGCCGCCTGGCAGCCATTGGGGAAGGTCACAAGATCGGAGGTATTGTGACCAGATGCGGCAAGCCCAGGGGTCATACCCTCAGGCAGGCTGGCCGCATCTTCGGCGGCGCGGGCGATCTCAGCCAAGGTGATGAAGCGCTCACCCTTCGGCAAGGCGAAGCGCCCATCGGCGAAAGCAAGCGCCGCAGGATCAGCTTGCAGCAAATGCGCGGCGATGATGCGCGCCTTTTCCATCAGCGCATCCAAGGCCAGAACAAGCGCGCCGCCGCCCAAATGCAGCGATCGCGCGCCACCATGGCCATTGCCATTCGGCAGCAATTGCGTATCGGCTTGCTGCACATGCACTTCTGCGGGCGTCAGCCCAAGCCGATCCGCGACAATCTGCGCATAGCTGGTTTCATGGCCCTGGCCAACGGATGCCCATTCACCTGGCGCACCGCGCGCGGTTTCCAGAAAACAGGCAATGCCGCGCCCGAGCAGTATACCGCGCTGCGCTGCTTGTTCGCGCCTTACGGCGAAACCTGCCGCGTCAGAAGCCTTGTCCAATACGGCAAGATTGGCGGCAAAACGCCCACCATCCACTGCCATGCCCATGGCCGTGCGATACGGCGCATTGCGCAGCATATTCATGGAACGCAAAGCCGCAGGATCGCGCTCCAAGCTGCGCGCGGCGGCATCCACCAGCCTTTCGATGATGTAATTCGCCTCTGGCTTGCCGGCACCGCGATAGGCATCCACTGGCAGGGTATTGGTGAAGGCGCCGCGTACTTCCAGATGCATGGAAGGTATCGCGTAAACACCGCCCATCGCCGTGGAGAAAGCATTGGTCGGGCAATGCGGGCCAACGGCGGAAAGATAGGCGCCCATATCCGCGATGCTGCTGATCTCCAGGCCCAGAAAGTGGCCATCATGTGCAAGCGCCAGTCGCGCCTTCGCGCGTAAATCGCGGCCATGCACGGCGGCGGCGAATTCCTCGCTGGGTTCCGCCTGCCAGGCAATGGCGCGACCGAGCCGCCGTGCGGCCCAAAGCGCCAGTACATATTCCGGAAACAGAAAATTCTTGGCGCCAAAGCCGCCGCCCACATCGGGGCAGACAAGATGAAAGGCATCCTCCGGCAGGCGAAATACGGTTGCAAGCTGCCGGCGAATGCCATGCACGCCCATGCCGGTGAAGATCAATTCAAACCGACTGCCATCGAAATGCGCCAGCGCGGCGCGCGGTTCAATCGGCACGGCATGAACGCGATTATTGAACAGATCCAGACCAACGATATGATCGGCTTGCGCGAAGGCCGTATCGGTGGCGGCGCGATCACCTTTCAGGAAACGAAAGGCCTCATTGCCTGGCGCTTGCGGCCAGATTTGCGGTGCCTTTGCGCTAAGCGCGCTGGCGCCATCAATCAAGGCGGGCAGGGGATCGTAGTTAACCTCAATCGCCTCAGCCGCATCACGCGCGGCCGCGGCGTTGCTTGCGATGATCAAGGCAACCGCCTCGCCTAAATGCCGTACGCGACCCGTGGCGAGTACCGGGCGTGGCGGCACCACCATGGGCGAGACACTTGCCACCACCGCCGTGCAAGGGAGCGGCGCCAGATTATCCGCCGCAAGATCAGCGGCGGTGAAAACGCCTACCACACCGGGCATTGCGCGCGCGACTTCCGCGTTGATGTCACCCAATACCGCATGGGCATGGGGTGAGCGCAACACCACGGCATGCAGTGAATCAGCGGGAATGATATCCGCAACATAACGCCCGCGCCCGGTCAGAAACCGAGCATCTTCCAGCCTTGCAATGGATTTTCCGCTGAACATCAAGCGCCTTTGCTGAGGCGCTTGGCGACGAATTCAAGCCGATCCTGACCCCAGAACATATCCTCACCAATCAGATAGCACGGCGCACCGAAGACACCGCGTTCCAGCGCGGCGGCGGTATCGGCCTTGCGTTGTTGAAGCCAGCGCGGGTCCTCAGACAGGCGCAGCAGCGCATCCGCATCCAGGCCGCAATCGCGGATCAGCGTGGCCAAGGTAGCGGCATCACCCGTATCCTGTTCTTCCTGCCAAAGCGCCTTCAGGATGCGATGCGCCAAGCGAATGGCCGGCGCATGGCCCTGGGTTTCACGGAGCGCAACCACGCAGGCCGCACCCGGTAATTCATTGGCCGGGGAATGCTTGGGATGAATATTGATCGGAATGCCAAGCGCATCGCGCCAGCGCTGCAATTCCTGCAAGCGATAGGCCTGGCGCTGCGGCGAACGCTTGGGCAGCGGCAAGCCGCCAGAACCCGCGAAGATGGTACCGAAATCCACCGGCCAGATGCGAAGCTCCGCGCCATGCTGCGCCGCCAGGGCTTCAATCCGCGCCGCGCCCAGACGGGTCCAGGGAGAATTGAGCGAAACGTAATAGTCAATCAGCAAAGCCATGGTGTTTCCTCACGCGATGATGGGGCAGGCGGTGGCGGCGCGCACTTCTTCCAGCGTCACGCCGGGGGCAAGATCACGCAAAGCGAAGCCTTCACCCGAGGGCGCGAAAAGACCAAGGTCGGTCACCACCAGCGTCACCACGCCAGCGGCAGTAATCGGCAGGCTACAACGCGGCAGCAGGCGGGAAGCGCCATCCCGCGTGCGATGTTCCAGCATGATAAAAACACGCTGTGCGGAGGCAGCCAAATCCATCGCGCCGCCAATGCCGCCGCCCTTGGCGCCCTTCAGCTTCCAATTGGCGAAATCCCCATTGGCCGCCACTTCATAAGCGCCCATCACGGTCACATCCATCCGCCCACCACGGATCAGCGCGAAGCTATCCGCGTGATGCACAATGGAAGCGCCCGGGTTGAGCACAACATTCTGCCCACCCGCATTGACCAGATTGAGGTCTTCCGTGCCAGGCGCGCAGACCGCGCCATAGCCGATCACGCCGTTTTCAGCATGGAAGATGATATCGCGATCACCCATGGGCACATCGGCAATCATGGTCGGCATGCCGACACCAAGATTGACCACCCAGCCATCCTGAAATTCGCGTACCAGCCTTTCGGCCATTTGCATGCGTGTCCAGCTCATCGTGCGGCCTCCCGCTTGCGAGTCCAAAGCCCCATGGGGGGTGGCGGTACGCGGATCAGCCGATGCACCACAAGGCCCATTGTATGCACATCATCGGCATCTATCGCGCCGGCGGGAAGGATGTCTTCTTCCACTTCCACAATGGTGGTCTTGGCGGCCATCGCCATCAATGGATTGAAATTGCGCTGGCTGCGATGGAAGCGAAGGTTGCCAACAGCATCCGCCCGCGCGGCACGAATAAAGGCAAAGTCTACTGGCAGCGCATATTCCAACAAATAGCGCCTTCCATTGATCTCCCGCGTTTCGCGTCCTTCGGCCAATTCGGTGCCAACCGCGGTTGGCGTATAGAAGGCGGGAATACCCGCACCTGCGGCTCGCAACCTCTCGGCCAGGGTGCCTTGCGGCACGATTTCTGCCTCCACCTCTCCGGATTCATAGTATTTCGTGAAGGGCAGCACATCGGATGCGCGGGTCGCGGCAGTGAAGGAGCATATCACCTTCGCTACCTGGCCGTTTTCCACCAGCATGCCGATATCGGGCATGCGCGGCTTATGGGCACCGCCCGTGGTATTGGCGATGCAGGTCAGGCGCTTGGCGCCGCGACGCGCCAGGGCAGCAATCAGATTATACGGTGTGCCTGGGCCGGCGAAGCCGCCAATGGCAATCACCGCGCCGTCCGGAATATCCGCGACCGCCGCATCGAAATCCGGATAGGTCTTGTTGCGTGCCATGCGGTGCCCCTAGCAATGTGTAGCTTATGCTTCGCCGAAGTGGCGCCATTGGCAAGGGGGGCGCTTCACGCCTTGCGCGCCCTGGTTTCGGTGATGGCAATATAAAGCCCCGCACCGATGATGATGCTCGCCCCCAGCCAGGTCCATTGATCCGGCCAAAGTCCGGTAATGGCATAGCCAACGGCGATGGCGCCGATCATTTGCCAATATTGGAAAGGGGCGATGACATTGGCCGCACCATAGGTCATGGCCTTCGCCACGCACCAATGGCCTGCCGCGCCCAGCACGCCTAGCGTCAAATGCCAAAAGATATCCGACCAGCTATTAAAGGGCACCCAGAAGAACGGGATGACGCAGCACATCACCAGCGCGCCAAAAAGCCCGCTATACATCACCGATGTTTCCGGCCGATCCAGCCCCGCCACCTGGCGTGTCAGGATTTGGTAGATGGCATAACAAAAGGCGCTAGCCACAATGCCAAGTGCTGCGGGTTGGAAAACCTCAGACCCCGGGCGGATCACCACCAGCACGCCCAGAAAGCCCACTGTCACCGCTGCCAGGCGCTTCCAGCCAATCTGCTCACCCAGCATGGGCAGCGCGAGCAAGGTCACAAAAAACGGCGACATGAAGGAAATGGAGGAAGCCTTGGCCAGCGGCACATCCTTCACGGAGAAAAAGAAAAAGGTGGTGGATGCCAGCAACAGCAAGGACCGCGAAACCTGCACCCCGGGCTTGCGGCTTTTCAACACGCTAAGCCCGTAGCGCGGCACAATCAGCAAATGCCCGGTGGTGCGCGCCCAAATGATTTGCTCGGAAGGGTAGGTGCGGCTCAATACCTGCACGATGCCATTCATGATCGGGAATAGCGTGCAGGCCGCACACATGAAAAAAATGCCAAGCAGCAAGGATGTCTGACGCGGCGGCACCGCGGTGGTGGTCATGAGGCTTGCGCCCTCCCGGAGGCTGCTTGCGGAACCACGATAGGCCATAAGCCGCGGCAGGGGAAACTTGGCCTTGGGGCGGGCGACTCGGGTGGCCAGGGGCGCTTCGGTGGCTTGAAAAGCCCGTCAGGTGACCCCTTTGGTGGCGGCTTATGCACGGAAAACAGGCGATGCCGGGGCGATTCACCGCCAAGAACCGCCCAAAGGATTGGCATATGCCTTGCTGACCCCATCTCCCTGGGGCATGTGACGCCCCAATCCATCCCAGCGAGGAGAGAGCCATGAGAACCAGGTATCGGATCGAACGCCGCGCATTGCTCACGGGTGGCACTGCCCTTGTGCTTTCTGCGGTAGCAGGCGCGCGGGTGCCGCTGGCGCAGACGCTCGAAAAGCTTTCCTTCCAGACCAATTGGCGCGCCCAGGCGGAACATGGCGGCTATTATCTGGCGCTGGCCAATGGGCTTTATCGCCGTGCCGGCATTGATTGCGAAATCCGCATGGGCGGCCCGCAGCAGAACCCGGCGCAACTGCTGCTGGCGGGGCGGGTGGACATGATCATGTCATCCGGCTTTCAGGCGCTGAATTATGTGCGGGAAAATGTGCCCTTCATGGCGATTGGCGCCGTCATGCAAAAGGACCCGCAAGGCTTCATGTTCCATGCGGAAGCGGGGCTCACCAGCTTCGAACAAATGCGTGGCAAGCCGATTTTGGTGGGCGCCGGCGGGCGCGTGACCTTCTGGCCCTTCCTGCGCCGGCGTTTTGGCTTCACCGATAGCCAGATCCGCCCCTATACCTTCAATATCCAACCTTTCCTTGCGGATAAGCAGGCCATCCAGCAATGCTTTGTCTCGTCAGAGCCTTTCGCCGCGCGGCTTGGCGGGGCTGATCCGCGGGTGCTGCTTTTCGCCGATGCGGGATTCCCGAATTACCAGACGACGATTGATATCTCCCGCAAGATGGTCGAGGAAAAGCCTGATCTGATCCAGCGCTTTGTGGACGCCACCATGCAGGGTTGGACGCAATATCTGCGCGGGCAGGATGTGGCGGCGGCGAATGCGCTGATCATGCGCGACAATCAGGAAATGACGCAGGAGAAGATTGATTACGCCGTCCGCGCCATGAATGAACGCGGCATTGTATTCTCGGGTGATGCGGAACGGCTTGGCATTGGCGCCATGACGGATGAGCGCTGGGAAGCCTTCTATACAGCCATGCGCGATGCGGAAGTGATGCCGCCTGGGCTTGATGTGAAGCGCGCCTATTCGCTGCGCTTCGTCAATAGACGGGTTGGGCTGGCTTGAGCCCTCGGCGCCCACTGCTCTCGCTCACCGGGGTTTCCAAGCGTTACGCAACGGGAACCTTGGCGCTGGATGGTATTGATCTGACGATCATGCCTGGCGATTTTATCGCCTTGCTGGGGCCTTCGGGCTGCGGCAAATCCACCTTGCTGCGCCTCATTTCCGGGCTTACCGCGCCGAGTGGCGGGACGATGGAATGGCCGATCGCCATGCATGACGCCGGTGGCGAAGCGGAACGCGATATTGGCTTTGTGTTCCAGGAACCCACGCTGATGCCTTGGGCCAGCGTGATCCGCAATGTGGCGCTGCCCCTGGAATTGGCCGGCATGAAGCGGCGGGAAGCCGAAGAACGCGCGGCCGAATGGATTGCGCGCGTTGATCTGAAGGGGTTTGAGAAAGCCTATCCGCGCGCGTTATCAGGTGGCATGCGCATGCGTGTTTCCATCGCGCGCGCTTTGGTGACGCGCCCGCGCATTTTGCTGATGGATGAACCCTTCGCGGCCTTGGATGAGATAACGCGCTTCCGGTTGAACAATGATTTGGTGCAGCTTTGGGCGCAGGAACGTTTTACGGTGATTTTCGTGACCCATTCGGTGTTTGAAAGCGTCTATCTTGCTGAACGCATTGTGGTGATGGCCCCGCGCCCGGGCCGGATTGCGGAGGAAGTGCGCATCACTTCACCAGCCGAACGGGGAGAGGAATTCCGCACATCCCCCGAATATGCCGCGCAATGCCGCACGGTTTCGCACGCGCTTTCTTCTGCCATGGGGGGTGCGCATGAGTGAGAGTGCGGAAGCGGCACCGGCCGCTGGCGGGTTTGTGGAAGGCACCTGGCTCCGCATTTTGGCGCCGACGCTGCTTGCGCTGCTGTTCTTGGGTGGCTGGGAAATGATGGTGCGCGTCAGGGAAATCCCACCCTATATTCTGCCCGGGCCAATTGCCATTTGGCAGACCTTGATCCGTGATTGGGCATCGCTTTCCGTATCGCTATTGATCACGCTGAAGATCACCTTCTTGGCGCTGTCGGTGGCAGCGATTTTGGGGCTGGCGTTGGCGATACTTTTTGCGCAGTCGCGCATCATTGAATTGTCGCTGTTTCCCTTTGCCGTGGTCCTGCAAGTGACCCCCATTGTGGCGATTGCGCCGCTGATCATCATTTGGGTGAATGATATCGCGATATCCCTGCTGATCTGCGCCTGGATCGTCGCCTTCTTTCCGATCCTGTCGAATACAACTGTCGGGCTGAATTCGGCGGATCATAATTTGAAGGATCTGTTCAAGCTGTATCGCGCATCGCGCTGGCAGGTGCTGACACGGCTGTTGTTGCCCTCCGCCCTGCCGTACTTCCTGGCGGGCTTGCGGATTTCCGGCGGCCTTGCGCTGATTGGCGCCATTGTCGCGGAATTTGTTGCCGGCACGGGCGGCAGCGCATCGGGGCTTGCTTACCGGATTCTGGAAGCAGGGTATCAGTTGCAAATCCCCCGCATGTTTGCCGCACTTGTGCTGGTCTCCGCTACTGGAATTGCGATTTTCCTGGCGCTCAGCTTGCTCACGCATTTGCTGCTGCGCCATTGGCATGAAAGCGCGATGGGCAGGGGGGATCGGCGATGAGTAGCGCCATGGCAAAGACTCGCGCGGCCTTGGCTGCGGCGGGCAGCAATTTCTGGTTGCGCGATGTGCGCGCCCCGGCTGCGGTGCTGGAAGGCGCGGGGCCGCTGCCCTTGGACCGGGATGGCATTGCGCGGTTTGATCTTCGCGTTGAACAGGGACGCATCGCCGCCATTGCGCCGCTTGGCTCCGCGCCGGATGGGGTTTCTTTGGATGGCGGGCAGATTTGGCCCGGCATGCTGGATGCGCATACCCATCTGGATAAGGGTCATATCTGGCAGCGCGCCCCCAATCCTGATGGTAGTTTCTTCGGCGCCGTCACCACGGTCATGGCTGACCGCGACGTGAATTGGTCTGAAGCCGATATGCGCATGCGCGCGGAATTCGCACTGCGCGCGGCTTACGCTCATGGCACGGTTGCCGTGCGCACGCATCTGGATAGCTACATGCCCCATGCGCCCAAGGCATGGCGCATGTTCCGTCAGCTGCGCGATGATTGGGCCGGGCGGATCACCTTGCAGGCTTCCTCCATCGCGCCGCTTGATCGCTTTGCGGGCGATGAGGGCGCTGAACTTGCCGATATTGTCGCCGAATCAGGCGGCGTCTTGGGCATGGTGACGCGGCTTTCCGGCGGTATTCATGATGATATCCCGCCTGAATTCCAGGCCATGCTGGATCATTTTTTTGCACTCGCGGAAGCGCGTGGTCTAGACCTTGATTTGCATGTGGATGAAAGCGGAGAGACCGGTGCCCGCGCCTTGCGCGAAATTGCGCTGACCGCTTTGCGCCGCGGCTTTAAGGGCCGCATCCAATGCGGGCATTGCTGTTCGCTCTCTCGTCAAACAGATGAATTCGCACTGGAAACCATCAAGGCTTGCGCGGAAGCCGGCGTTGCGATTGTGGTCCTGCCCATGTGCAATATGTATTTGCAGGACCGGGAGCCTGGGCGCACGCCGCGTTGGCGGGGCGTGACTTTGGTGCATGAAATGCAGACGGGCGGCGTTTCTGTTTCCCTCGCGTCAGACAATACGCGCGATCCCTTCTACGCCTATGGCGATTTGGATATGGTGGAGGTGATGCGCGAAGCCACACGCATTCTGCATCTGGATCACCCCTATGGCGATTGGGCGCGATCCGTCGGTGCGCGGCCGGCGGCGGCGATGGGGCTGCAAGGGGCGGGCATGATCCGCACTGGCGCGCCGGCTGATCTTATCCTGTTCCGCGCGCGGCACATGAC
>JAPLOJ010000195.1 GCA_026400795.1 Alphaproteobacteria bacterium | reverse complement strand
TCAACACCAAGCGGCAGGACAAGCGCATCCGCCTTATGGTCGCGACTAGCCGCCATGGCGTAGCGAATGGCATCCAACCAGCCCTCATCCCCCGTACCGATGGCGAGTGGCATATTCATATTGCGCCCGTCACCCGCGCCGGCGCCGCGTTCGCGCGTGCGGCCCACGAACCAGGGGTAATAGCGATCAGGGTCACCATGGATGGAAATGGTCAACACATCGCCGCGTTCCCAGAAAATACCCTGCGTGCCATTGCCGTGATGGCTATCAATATCCAACACCGCAACACGCTTTGCGCCCGCATCTATCAAAGCCTGCGCGGCAAGCGCCGCGTTGTTCACATAGCAATGCCCGCCAGCGCGCGCCGCATAGGCGTGATGGCCAGGCGGGCGACAGAGCGCATAGGCGCTGCGCCCGGCAGCGGCTTCACGCGCAGCGGCCAAGGCGCAAGCGGCAGCACCTTGAATTGCTGCCCATGTGCCGGGACCAATCGGGCAGGCCGCATCAGCCATGTACCAGCCGGCGCGGGCAACAATGCCATCCGCACAAACAGCACCTTGCGCCAGCATCTCCGGCGAGGGGTGCATATTCGCGACCACCTCTGGCCCCGCATCGGCAAGCGCTGCCCAATCACGTGCAGCTTCTGCCAGAAAAGCCAGATAATCCGCGCTGTGGATGGCGTGTAGCGCGGCAAGCGGCACGGCTTCTGGCACGCTGGGCGCAAGCCCAAGCCGATGCAGCGCCGCTTCCAGCGCAGCCGCGCGGGCGGGGATTTCGAAATTCGCGCGCGTACGGCCGCGAACCAGGAAGAAAGCCGGTTGATGCCCGGCATGATCCGGATGGGCGAAGGTCTTAATGGGCAAAGGCTAACCAGTTTTGCCCCGGCTGCGAAGTCACCGCGCTTGCTGCGCTGCGCCCGGCTGGCTAGCGTCACCCCGCTTCACGTTAAGGACCCTGGCAATATGCAAGCTCTCGACCCCGGCGCACGGCGCGCCATTCTGGAAGCGGTGGATGAGCTGCGCGCGGAAAGCATCTCCATGCTCTCGCGCTTGGTGCGTTGCCCCTCAAGCCTTGGCAATGAGGCATCGGCCTTGAATGAAATGGCGCGGATTTATGAAGGGCTTGGCCTGACACCGCAGCGCATCCCAACGGTGCCGAGCGCGCTTGAAGGCCACCCAGGCTTTTCGCCACCGCTGATTTCTTATGACGGGCGCGATAATGTCGTGGCGGTCTTCACGCCACGCGAAACGAAGGGGAAAAGCCTGACCCTGCAAGGCCATGTGGATGTGGTGCCGGAGGGTGCCGCGGATATGTGGGAAACCCCGCCCTATGAGCCCGCCATTCGCGATGGCCGCATGTATGGCCGTGGTGCCGGCGATATGAAGGCTGGCATTATTTCTTACGTGACGGCTTTTCGCGCCTTGAAGCGCGCTGGTTTGCAGCCCGCCGCCGAAGTGCAGATGCATTCTGTGATTGAAGAAGAATGCACCGGCAATGGCGCCTTGGCCGCGATGCTCGCCTTGCCGCGCACGGATGCCGTGATCATCCCCGAACCGGGCCCCGGCCTGCCCGCCATGTATAGTGCGGAGGTCGGCGTGATCTGGGCCTGGGTCACGGTTTCCGGCCGCCCCGCCCATGTGCGGGATATGCAGGCCGGCGTGAATGCCATTGAAGCCGCCAGCACCATCGCTGCGCATTTCAAGGAATACGAAGCCCAGATGAACCGGGCCGAGAATATCCATGCGTCCTTCCATGGCGTGAACCATCCGGTGAATGTGAACCTCGGCACGATTGAAGGCGGCGAATGGAATTCATCTGTGCCGACGCGGGCGCGCATCGGGCTGCGCGTTGGTGTCATGATGGGCAATAGCGCCGCCGCAGTGAAAGCCGATATTGAACGGCTGGTGGCGAAGGCGGCGCAGGATGAAAAGCTACGCGGCGCCAAGGTGAAGTTGGAATTCAAGGGTTTTATGGCCGAACCCTGCGTCTTTGATATGCAAGCGCCGATTGTGAAACTGGCCAAGCGGCATTTCACCGATGTCTCTGGCGGCGCTTTGCGAGACTACCCCTCGGCAGGGCTTACGGATGGGCGGCATTTCGTGCTGCATCAGGGCACACCAGTCGCGTGCTTTGGCCCGGACGCGCAGGATATTCACGGCATTGATGAAAGTGTCGGCCTTGATTCCATGCATGACATTACCCGCACCATTGCGCTGACCATGGCCGAATGGTGCGGCGTGGAGAAAGCACTATGAGCACAACAAACCTGCCCCTTTCCGGCGCCCGGCTTTGGGATAGCCTGATGGAACTCGCCAAGATTGGCGGCACGCCGAAGGGCGGCTGCAATCGGCAGACTCTGACGGATCTTGATTCCGAAGGCCGCCATTTGCTGCGCCGTTGGGGGGAGGCGATTGGGTGCACGCTTACCGTGGATCGCCTCGGCAATATGGTGCTGCGTCGCGAAGGACGCGACCCCAAGCGCAAGCCAGTTGCCATGGGCAGCCATTTGGATACGCAACCAACGGGGGGAAAGTTTGACGGCCCGCTTGGCGTGCTGGCCGGGCTTGAAGTGCTGCGCGCCTTGCATGAGGCAGGGATCGAGACCGAAGCGCCCTTGGTGCTGATCAATTGGACCAATGAGGAAGGGGCGCGCTTTTCTCCCCCCATGATGGGCAGCGGCGGCGCGATGGGGATTTTCCCTGAGGCTGATGTGCTGGCGCTCCGCGATAGTGACGGCAAGGCTTTCGGCGATGAACTGACGCGCATCGGCTGGCGGGGAGATTCTGACCCCGCTGGCTTGGCTGATCTTGCCGCCTATTTCGAATTGCATATCGAACAGGGCGCGCTGTTGGAGAATGCCGGCAAGGATATTGGCGTTGTCACCCATGCCCTGGCGCAAGCCTGGTATGAGGTGACGATTGAAGGCGCTGAATCCCATGGCGGTTCCCCCATGGCCGGGCGGCGCGATGCCATGATGGCTGCGGCACCGCTGATGGCCGCGATTGAGGATATCGCGCTTCGTGCCGTTAGCCCTTCCGGCGAACCAGGCCGCGCCACGGTCGGGCGCCTCACCGTCTATCCCGATAGTCGCAATATCGCGCCGTCACGCATTTGGTTCAGCATTGATACGCGCCATGGTGACCCGGCATTGCTTGCACGCATGGGGGCGGAGATTCGTGCCAAGGCAGCGGAATTATCCGCCGCGCGGGGTGTGACCATCACCATCGCTGATTTCTGGCAATCGCCTATGACGCCTCTTGATGCTGCTTTGGTCGGGCGCGTGCGTGATGCCGCAACTCGGCTTGGGTTGCCGCATATGGATATGCCAACCGGCATTGGGCATGACGCGGTTTATGTCGCGCGGCGCGTGCCGGCGGCGATGATTTTCTGCCCCTGCCATGGCGGCATCAGCCATAATGAAGCGGAAAGCATC
>JAPLOJ010000236.1 GCA_026400795.1 Alphaproteobacteria bacterium | reverse complement strand
TTGCGCAGCAATTCGACACTCGCGCGCGGCACCAACCGACCCATGCGGAAGGGGCCCGTGCCGGAAGGTTCATTGGCAAAGCGTTCCCAGGAACGGCCCAACTTTTCATATTGCGCGGGCGATGAAATCAGGAACCACAGCATCTGATAAGGGAAGATGCTGTCCACGGCTTTGGTGGTGACTTCCACCGTCATGGCATCAATTTTCCGCCAAGATGCGACGGAAGGCAGGCGCGGGCGCACCTGCGCGGCCTGGCGATTGTCAAAATGCGGCGCCTGCTGATTGAGCACTTTTTCGAAATTCCAGATCACCGCATCGGCATCGAAATCCGACCCGTCATGGAATTTTACGCCTGGCCGCAGCTTGAAAATCCAGCGCTTACGGTCAGCGGGATCGGTTTCCCATGATGTCGCCAGGCCTGGCAACAGCTTGCCGGGCCGATCCGCTACATCCATTTCCCAGGCAACCAGCGGGTCATAAAGCGTATAGCCGGTGAATTGATAAGCACCCGCGCCGCGATCCGGCTGGCCGGTGGTTTGCGGAATATCGGCCATGGAAATGCCGTAGCGCAGCGTTCTTTCGCCCGCGCCTTGGGCAAAAGCCGGGCTGAACGCCTCAGGAATAAGCGGCAGGGTCAGGCCAGAAGCACCAGCACCCAACAGGGCGCGGCGCGAAAAGCGAGAAATGGACATGGTTTGAAGCCCCGGTGTTGTTTTTCCGGGGAGGGTTGAGCAAGGACCGTGCCGGGGCGGGTCAGTCCACCTTCACCCCAGCCGCGCGGGCCTTATCCACCATATAGCCGCGCGCCCATTGCATTTCTTCAAGCGACCCAAAGGCATTCGTATAATGCCCCTTGAAGCCGCGCGCTTCGATAAGGCGGAACATATCGCCGAAATCGAAATCACCCTGGCCGGGCACCAGATGTTCCTCATGCCCATTGCGCCAGCAATCGGCCAAGCGCACTTCCCGCACGCGGTCCATCGGAATGCCCGCCACCCAGGAAGCGACACCATCGGGCATCAGATGCGCATGATTGGCGGTGAAGGAAAGCGCGAAGGCAGGGGAATGGATCGCATCATAATAGTAGCGCCATTCTTCCTGGGTATGGGCCAGGTAATGCACCTCGGCCGTCGGCGGTTCCACATTCAGGTTTTCAAGCAGCAGTAGCGCGCCGTGCTTTTCCGCGTGCTGCACCATGCGTTGCAAACGATCCCGCCCCGCTTCCATGCGCATCGGCACATCGGCGGTAAAGTGATAGCCCGCATGGACCACGATCCATTCGGCTGCAAGCTTCGGCGCCACTTCAATATAGGCACGCATATAGGCATCCACCGCTTCCGCCAGGAAGGGCGAGTATTCGCCTACATTCACGGCGGAAAGTGTGTGCAACGCAATCGTCACGCCATTGGCGCGGGCGGAAGCGACAATGGCGCGGCAGCGCGCATCATCGAACATGTTCACCTTGTTCTCGCCAGTGTCCAATTGGATATCTATGTGACGCACCTGGTTACGCGCCGCCCATTCAATGGCGTCTTCAAGCTTCAGCTTGCGCCCCACATCCACCCCGATACGGTCTATCAACGCCATAGTCTTTCTCCCTATTTTCGGCATGGTTTACAGGCTTCGGCGAGGGTGGCAAGCTTCCACGAAAGTGATCCGGAGCGCTGATAGAGCGCCCGCAACCCCGGGGAGGAAGCACGCAATGATGATGATTGATCGTCGCGGTATGTTGGCGCTTGGCGCCTGGGCCGCCGCCACCGGCAAAGCCTTCGCACAAGGACCGATGCCCGAGCACGAGCGGGTTCTGTATGAAGCCGCGCGCCGAGAGGGCGAAATCACCTGGTATTCTGGCCAATACAGCGCCGAGGCCTCGGAAGCCGCGGGCCGCGCCTTCAATGAACGCTACCCAGGTGTGCGCTGCAATGTGGTGCGCAGCACATCACAAGTGGCTTTTCAGCGCCTGTCGCAGGATCTCCGCGCCGGTGTGGCGCAATGCGATGTGCTGTCTTCCACAAATGGCGGGCATTACGTTCAATTGAAGCGCCAGAACCGCCTGATGCAATTCCGTCCCAAAAATGCGGATGGCCTTCTGCCTGATTTACGCGTGGCGGACCCCGATAACTTCTACCAATCCAGCTTCCTTGGCATTTACCTGCTGGCACATAATACGCGCTTAGTATCGGAAGCCGATGCGCCGAAATCCTGGAAGGATATCCTGGACCCGAAGTGGAAAGACAAGCTCGCCGTTGGCCATCCTGGCTTCAGCGGCGCTATCGGGCTTTGGGCGATGGAAATGCGCCGGCTTTATGGTTGGGATTATTTCAAGCAACTTGAGCGTAACAAGCCACAAATCGGGCGTTCTTCCATTGATCCAGTGACCACCATGAATGCCGGCGAACGCGGCGTTGGGGTAGCGGTGCCTTCCGCCTCCACCCTGTTCAGCATGTCGCGTGGCAATCCGCTCAAGCTGATCTATCCGGAAGAAGGTGTGCTTGCCGCGCTTTCGCCTTCCGCCATTATCCGCAATGCGCCGCACCCCAATGCCGCGAAGCTGTTCATGGAATTCCAGACAGGCGTTGGACTTTCGACCGCTATCCGACTGCTGTTCAATGAAAGCATCCGCCCGGATGTGCCGCCGCCGGAAGGGTCCCGCCCACTGGATCAGGTAAAAATGCTGGCACCTTCCATTGAGGATGCCGAGAAAGGCGTGCCTGAAGTGCGTGACGCCTGGCGCGATACTTTTGTCGTCTGACGCGCCTCATGGCTGAAAGCGCTGCATTGGCCGCCACACCGCGCGCGGGGTTTCGTGCGCGGCTCGGGATGTTGGAACCGGTCACGCTGCTCTGGCTTCTGCTGGTTGCAGCGCTGATTTTCCTGATTGCGGCGCCGCTCCTCAAAATGCTCTTGATCAGCTTTGAGGAACAGGAAACCGGCGACTTCACGTTGATGAATTACGCGACTGCCTATGGCCGGCAGCGCTATCTGGATGCCTTGCGCAATTCCCTGCTGCTGGGGCTGTTGAGTGCCACAATCTCCACCATCATCGCCGTACCCATGGCATGGGCGGTATCTCGCACGGATATGCCGGGCAAGGGTTTCACCTGGGCCATGGTTTTGGCCGCGTTTGTGATGCCGCCCTATCTTGGAGCTATTGGCTGGATTTTGTTAGCCGGGCCAAATGCCGGCTGGCTCAATCAGGTCTGGCGCTGGGCCACGGGCGCGGAATCGCCACTGGTCAATGTTTATACCTTCAGCGGCATGGCCTTCGTGATCGCGCTGCATTCCTTCCCGCTCGTTTTTATTTTCGTGAAATCCGCGCTCGATCTGATTTCATCCGAAATGGAGGACGCGGCCAATATCATGGGCGCGGGTACCTGGACCACCATGCGTAAGGTGACGCTGCCCTTGGTATGGCCTTCCATTCTGGGTGGCTTCATTCTGATCTTTCTTGAAACGATCGCCCTTTTCGGCACCCCGGCCATCATCGGCATTCCCGCCCGCATCAATGTGGTGACCACGCAGCTTTGGCAGTTTTTTGAAGACCCGGTACGGGTGGAAGTCGCGGCGGCCTATGCCATTCCGCTGTTGCTGATAACGGTTTGTTTGATTGGGGTCCAGAAGCTGCTGCTTTCCCGCAAAGGGTTTGTCTCACAGACTGGAAAAGGCGGCGAAAGGCGACAGATCAAGCTTGGCCCCTGGCGCTGGGTTTTGTTCGCTTGGTGTTTTGGTGTGGCGCTGCTGGCGGTACTGAAACCTTTGCTGGTGCTGCTGCAAGCTTCCTTCGCCAAGGCTTGGGGGCGCGGGTTTTCGCTCGATAACCTCACTTTCCGCAATTACCGGATGCTGCTGTTTGAACATGACATGGCGTTGCAATCGGTTTGGAATACCATCTGGTTTTCGGCTGCCTCGGCCGGGCTTGCGCTGATACTCGCTCTTCTGGTCGCATATATTGTTGTGCGCCGCCTGATCCGCTTTGCGGATGGCTTGGCCTTTCTTGCCATGGCGCCTTTTGTCATCCCCGGTATCGTCATGGCGATTGGTTTTTACGCCGCCTATGCCGGGCCGCCGCTGATGCTTTATGGCAGCGCCTTGCTCATCATCCTGGCCTTCACCGCGCGCTTTCTGCCGATTGCCTATGCCAATGCGCAGGCCTCCATCCGCGCGGTGCATCCGGAAATGGAAGAAGCGGCGCGCATCCTGGGTAGCGGGCGGCTGCAAACCATCCGCCGCATCACCGCGCCCTTGCTGAAAACGTCGCTACTGGGTGGGTGGCTGATTGTCTTTATCGTCGCCTCTCGTGAATTATCGGCGGCGATCTTCCTGGTCGGCCCGCGTACGCGCACCATGTCCGTGCTGCTTTATGATCTGAGCGAGCAGGGCAATTTCGAATTGGTGTCCGCCTTTGGCGGCATATTGCTGGTAATCACCATGGTATTTGTCGGCATCGGCATGAAGCTGGTTGGCCGCGATTTCATGCTGCGGAGGGATTGATATGCCGCGCCTGACCCTTTCTGGCCTGACAAAGGCCTATGGCAAGAATGTTGTTGTGGACGCGATTGATCTGACGCTGGAAGAAGGTGAGTTCCTGTCGCTGCTCGGCCCTTCCGGCTGCGGCAAGACCACAACCTTGCGCATGATCGCTGGTTTTGTCGAACCCAATGCCGGCACCATTTCCGTTGATGGCAAGGTGCTTTCCGCCCCTGGCGCCGTGCTGCCGCCGGAACGCCGCGGCATGTCCATGATTTTCCAATCCTACGCCATTTGGCCGAATATGACGGTGGCGGAGAATGTCGGCTTTGGCCTCACGCTTCGCAAACTACCGAGCGATGAGATCAAGCGCCGCGTTGGTGAAATTCTGGATGTGGTGAAAATGGGCCACCTGGCAGGGCGCTACCCGGCCGAGCTTTCCGGCGGCCAGCAACAGCGCGTGGCGCTGGCCCGTGCGATTGTGGTGAAGCCTGCCGTGCTGCTGCTGGATGAACCGCTTTCCAACCTCGATGCCAATTTGCGAGAGGAAATGCGCTTCGAAATCCGCCGCCTGCATGATGAATTCCGCATCACCACCGTTTATGTCACACATGACCAATCCGAAGCCATGGCGACATCTGACCGCATTGCGGTCATGAATGCCGGCAAGATTGAACAGGTTGATGCGCCGCATTTGCTCTACACCAAGCCACGCACGCGCTTTGTCGCGGGCTTTGTCGGGCGCACCAATCTGCTGGAAGCGCGGGTGGAAGCAGGTGCTTTGCTGCTTGGCGGCTTATCGCTTGGCCCCGCGGCAGTAGCTGGCATTTCGCCTGATGTATCGGGTGACATTCTGCTTTCGCTCCGCCCACAGGCCATGAGCCTGCATCTAGCCGAACCAGCGCATGAAAGCGCGGCGCTGATCATGCCAGTGACAGTGATGGAACGCACTTATCTGGGTGAAGCTTGGGATTATGTGCTGCGTCCGGAAGGGGCGGAACTTCGCCTACGCGCCGCGGCACCACCGCTTGCCGCCCATGCGGTGGGCACGAAGCTTTGGCTACGCATAGACCCGCAGCAGATCGCGATTGTGCAATAAGCGCTAATGGATTGGCAGGCTGATTGGCGTAATTTCGTCGCCACTGCGCCCGCGATAATCACGCCCAACTGAATCTCGCAGCATCTTGGTCTGGCTTTCGGCCAGAATGCCGGCGGCATCCGCGACATCTAATTTGGTTGGGCGGCCATCGGCATAAATCGTCTCGCCACCCACCATCACCCGTTTCACGGCGCGATCCGCCGCATGGAAAATAAGCGCGCGCAAAGGATCGCGCGGCGGGGTCATTAACGGATGCGCCAGATCCACCAGCACGATATCGGCTGAAGCGCCCAGTTCCAGACGGCCAAGGTCACGCCGCCCCAAGGCATCAGCGCCACCCACTGTGGCCGCATGGAAAACGCTGCCTGTATCGGCGGCGGCAATATCGCGCGAGGCATTGCGCGCCAGAATAATCGCCAAGCGCATTTCCTCAATCAGGTTATGCGGCGCGCAATCCGTCCCAAAACCCATATTCACGCCGCGCGCGCGATATTTGCCGAAATGGCGCAAATGTTCGCCGTAACGCGCAAAGGGGGATGGGCAATGCGCAACCGTCGCCCCGGTATCAGCCATCAAGCCAATATCCTTCGCGGTATGCCAGCCGATTGAAATATGCTCATCGATAAAAATCGCATGGCCCAGAATGCTGCGCGGCGTCAGCAGCCCAATACCCGCCGCCCATTGAATGGGTGTGACGCCATGGCGACGAATAATCTCTCGCACCTCCACCACGGATTGGGAGATATGCGTGGTAAAGGGCCGGCCCGTCTCCGCGGCATAGGCGATGCTTTCGCGCAGCATCTCCTCCTCCACCGTGTCAATTTGTGCGGGGAAGACAATGCCGGTCAGCCGGCCCGAAGGATCGGCTTCGGCTTCCTTCATGAATTGCTTCGCCGCATCGAATTGCCGGCGCGCATCTTCGCGGTTCCACATCCAAGTCACGGACTGCGGTGCTTCCATACCCCAGCGCGCCGCGGCATAGCCCGCCCCCGCCCAACCGCGGAGGCCGCTTTCCGCCATGATGGAAAGCCAAGATGGGAAGGGCGGCGACAAATCCACCACGCTGGTGACACCGGCTGACATCAACTCGGCATAGGCAAGCCGCATGGCCGCTGCCTGGCCCTGCTGATCCAGTTTGAAGGCTTGCAGGCGTTCAAATAGCCCGGTCATTTGCTGTTCCGGCACGCCATGATCTTCACGCACGCCGCGCCCGGCGGGTTCCGTTGTCGGGTGGGTGTGGATATTGATCAGCCCCGGCATGACCAAAAGCTTGCTGCCATCAATCACCTCAGCGCCCGCGGGTGGCGGGGCGGAAGGATCATGCGGCGTGATGGCGGCGATGCGCCCATCGGCCAGCAGCACATCCTTGCCCTGGCCGTAGAAATTACGCCCTGTGGCGCCATCCCATTCGGCGGTCCAGGCGGCGTTGCGGATCAGGGTGGGTGTGGGCATGGCGGCCTCCTGGCTTGCGGATCGCAGCGAATACCGCAAGCCAAGCGCGAAGCGCGTCGCCTTTCAAGCGAAAAGAAGTCGCAGTTCAGGCTTCCGCATAGGCCGGCGCAGCGCGAGCAATGCCACCATAGGCATCCAGCATCCTCTCCCGCCAAGCATAAACCGCATCATCTTGGGTCAGTAGCGGGAAGGCGCTGACGCAGCGCGCCCATTGGAAGCCGCCAAAGACAATCAAATCGGCGTAGCCGGGCGCATCACCGTGCAGAAAGGGCGCAGACCGTAACGCGATGCGCAGCGGCATCAGGCTGTCACGAAAACCCTTCACCCGTTCCGCGCGATCTGCCGTGACGGCTTCAAGCTTCATGCCGAAGCGCTTTTCCCGATCCGGCACAAAATACGCCGCATCTTCCGGCGCCAAATGCTGCACAATGTCGGAAACCACCAGCCGCGCGATCCCGGCATGCAGCACGGCATCCCCCCAAGCATTGATGAAGCGCGCCAGCGCGTGCCCACCCGCGCCACCGAACAGCGAAGGCCGATCAGGATAAGTATCTTCCAGATATTCAGCGATAGCCCAGGAATCGACAATGGCGCGGCCATTATCCAACATCACCGGCACTTTCTGCGCCCCATGAGCGCCAATCGCGTCCTTTTCCGTGAAGCGCCAGGGAATGGTTTCCACCGCCAGGCCCTTATGGGCCAGCGCCAAGCGGCTCCGCCAGCAATAGGGGCTGAAGCGCCGCGCCGGATCGGCACCGCAGAGTTCAAAAAGCTGAATGGCCATCGCGCAATCTCCTTTCCCGCATTATGCTCGGCAGCGAAAGGAAACGCCACAGCATGAAGAACCCCCTGCTGCTCGCGCTCGATCAGGGCACCACCTCCACGCGTACCATTGCCTTCGGGGCTGATCTCGCGCCGCGCGCGACGGCGCAGATGGAATTGCCGCAGCATTTCCCCTCACCCGGCTGGGTGGAGCATGAGCCGGAAGACATCTGGCAGGGTGCCATCACCACTTTGCGTCAGGCTTTAGAGAAAACGGGCGGCAGCGCGGCCGATGTGGCCGGCATTGGCATCACCAATCAGCGCGAGACCACGCTGCTGTGGGACCGCGCGACGGGGCGCTGCCTGCATCGTGCCATTGTCTGGCAGGATCGCCGCACCGCCGATGCCTGCGCGAGGCTGCGTGCCGAGGGTCATGAAGCGCTGCTGACGGAACGCACGGGGCTACTGGCTGATCCCTATTTCTCCGCGACCAAGCTTGCCTGGATGCTGGACAATGTCGCGGGCGCGCGGG
>JAPLOJ010000184.1 GCA_026400795.1 Alphaproteobacteria bacterium | reverse complement strand
GGCGAGCGCCAGGCGGCGCACCGCTTCCACCGCGTGTTCGGCTTCGGTGCGAGGATGCTTTAGGAATTTCCGCCGCGCAGGCGTGGCGAAGAACAAATCCCGCACCTCAACCCGCGTGCCGGGGGCGCCAGAGGCGGGGGCGACATCGCTCTTCAGCCCGCCCTCCACATTGATCCGATGCGCCGCGCCGTCCCGCGGGCAGGAGGTTATGGAAAGCCGGGCCACGGCGCCGATGGAAGGCAAGGCCTCACCCCGGAAGCCAAGTGTGGCGATGCGGAACAGGGTCGCTTCTTCCGGCAATTTGGATGTGGCGTGGCGTTCCACGGCCAGCGCCAGATCATCCGGCCCCATGCCGATGCCGTCATCTTCCACCAGAATGCGGTCCATCCCGCCGCCTTCCAGCGTGACGGTGATGCGAAGCGCCCCGGCATCCAAGGCGTTTTCGACAATTTCCTTGAGGGCAGCGGCCGGGCGTTCCACCACCTCACCAGCCGCGATGCGGTTCGCGGTGGTTTCCGACAGCAGGCGGATGGCCGGGCGCGGGGCCAAGATGGGGGCGGCGGACATGCGCCCTTATAGCAGAAGCTTCGAGTCGCGCGTCAGCGCGGTTTCCGTTCACTGTCGTTCACGGGAACCGCACTAAGCCTAAGCTTGGTCGCATTTTCCGAGCCGCCAAGTGAAATCACTTGGCTTGAAAATGCTCAAGTCCGGTCGCATTTTCCGAGTCGCCAAGTGAAATCACTTGGCTTGAAAATGCTCTAAACAGGCTGCAAAGCGTGATGCGGCCCGGCGGGCGGGATGACCATGATCGGATCACCCAGGCGCAGCACGCCGCCATGCAGTACAATCGCCATGACGCCCGATTTGCGGATCAGCCCGCCCGCTTCATCGCGCCCGAGCATCGCCGCCATCAACCCTGGTTGGAAATGATCAAGCTGCGCGCAGGGATTGCGGAGCCCCGTGATTTCCACAATCGCCTCAGTGCCCAAGCAAAGCCGCGTGCCGGTGCCAAGGCTAAGCAGATCAATGCCGCGCGTGGTCACATTCTCCCCGATATCGCCGGGCTTGAGCGTGAAGCCCTGTGGCGCGAGTTCTTCGAAGATTTCCGCATGCAGCAAATGAAGCTGGCGCAGATTGGGCTGCGAAGGATCACGCGCAACGCGGGAGCGATGCTTCACCGTGACCCCAGCATGGGCATCCCCTTCGACGCCAAGACCTGCGATCAAGGTCAGGCTTTCAGTCGGCTGCTTGCTGAAGCGATGCGTGCCATCGCGCGCAAGTGCTTGGATGTAAGGCGCGGTCATGTGTGGCCCTCCGGCCAAACTTCTGCGATCCGGCTGATCAGCCCGGCGGTAGAACCATCATGCGCGCCCTGCCGTGGCGCGCCGGCATTCAGTTCCGCCAAGATGGCGCCGGCCAATTGCTTGCCGAGTTCCACCCCCCATTGATCAAAGGGATTGATCCCCCACAGCGCACCCAGCACCGCGACCTTGTGTTCATACAAGGCCACCAATTGGCCAAGCGTATAGGCATCAAGTCGCGGCAGCAGCATAGTCATACTTGGCCGATCACCGGGGAAGACCCTATGCGGCAGCAAGCGCGCAATCTCAGCCTCCGCCACGCCCGCGGCGCGCATCTCGGCGGTGACGGCGGCGGCGTCCTTGCCGTTGAGCAGCGCTTCCGCCTGCGCCAGACCATTGGCGAGCAACTTCCGGTGGCTATCCGCATACGCATGATCGGGCCGCGCGACCAGGATGAAATCCACCGGCACGGGTGTGGTTCCCTGATGGAGCAATTGTATGAAGGAATGCTGCGCATTGGTTCCTGGTTCGCCAAACACCACAGGGCCGGAAGCGCGGTGCAGTGGCGCGCCGGAAACGGCGACACGCTTGCCAAGGCTTTCCATTTCCAACTGCTGCAAATGCGCCGGGAAGCGCGCGAGGCGCTCATCATAAGGCAGCACAGCGCGGCTTGGATAACCAAGGCCATTCACATGCCAGGCTTCCACCAGCGCCAGCAGCACCGGCAGGTTTTGCGCGAGTGGCGCATCGCAGAAATGCTGATCCATCACGCGTGCACCAGCGCGCAAGCGCGCAAAAGCATCCCAGCCAAGGGTGAGCGCGAGTGAAAGCCCAATCGCGCTCCAAAGCGAAAACCGCCCGCCTACCCAATCACGAAAACCAAAGACACGCTCGGGTGCGATGCCAAAGGCGCTGGTCGCGGTAAGATTAGTGGAAAGCGCCGCCATATGCTGCGCAGCGCTGGCTTCACCCACAGCTTCGCGCAACCATTCACGCGCCAGCGCGGCATTCGTCATGGTCTCTTGTGTGGTAAAGGTTTTGGACGCGACCAGCACCAGCGTGCGCGTGGGATCTAGCTTGGCGCACATCTCAGACCAGGCATGGCCATCCACATTCGCCAAATAATGCCCGCGCAGCGGTGCCTTGTGTGTCCATAAGGCGCGCGCGACCATGGCCGGGCCAAGATCGGACCCGCCAATGCCGATATTGAGCACATCGGTAAAGCGTTGACCCTTGGCTGTAAGGATGCGCCCTTCATGCACGGCGCGGGTGAATTCTTCCATGCGCGCACGCACCGCAAGCATTTCGGGCATGATGTTCTCAGTGCCCGCGCTGAACTGATCTTCGGGCGCGGCACGCAGCGCCATATGCAGCGCGGCGCGGCCTTCCGTGGCATTCACCGCAGCGCCCGCGAAAAGCCGTGCGCGGAAGCCCGCGACATCAGAAGCCTCGGCAAGCGCGAGCAGTGCCTTCAGCACCGCATCCGAAATCGCGGTTTTGGAGAAATCGAGCAGCACATCGCCAGCCTGGCGCGAAAACCGCGCGAAACGATCAGGATCAGCGGCGAAAAGCGGGCGAATAGCCGCCGCATCCGGCCTTGCGGCCAAAGCCATCAGCGCCGCCCAGGCGGCTTCGCGCGCGTTCTCTGTCATTGGCATTCTTTGCCATGCCTCCGGGGCGAGACTATGGCAGAAGGGCAGGTGATTTAGCTATGCCGAACGACGCGCAAGGGCGCCAGGATGGCCGCGCCAAGCGCGAGGAAGGCAATGACCGTGGCTAGGCCCCAGGCCTGACTGCCGCTCATTGCCGTTACCATGGCCACCGCCGCCGGCCCAAGAAACCCAGTCGCCCGGCCGGAAAGCGCGAAAAGACCGAAATGCGCCGTCACCTCATCGGGCGGGGCCATACGGGCCATCAGCGTGCGCGAAGCCGCCTGGGCTGGGCCCATGAAAAGCCCAAGCGCCATGGCCAGGATCCAGAACATTGTCTTGTCATTGCTCAGCAGCAGAAAACTACCCAGCACAATCATGGCACCAAGCGCGATCATCACCGTGGGCTTGGCGCCGAGCCGATCCTCGATCAGGCCAAAGCCCGCTGCGCCCAACCCCGCCGTGACATTCATGGCAATGCCAAAATACAGAATTTCCTGAATGGTCATGCCATGCACGCCGGCGGCATAAATCGCGCCGAAGGCAAAAAGCGTATTCAGCCCATCCGTGTAAAACAGCCGCGCAATCAGAAACCGCGCCATGGCCGGGCGGCGCGGCAGACCGCGCAGCAGCGTGCCCATTTCATGCAAGCCGGCCGCGAGTGCATCGCGGAGCCTGGGCCGCACGCCCTTGGGATCAGGCAAAGCGATCAAGACTGGCCAGCCGAATACCAATATCCAGACCGCAACCAATACGGCCGAGGCGCGCACATGCTCTGCCGCGCCACGATCAAGCCCAAAGGGCGAAGGATCGGGCTGGATGAACAGCACCAGCGCCAGCAGCAGGCAGGCGAGCCCGCCCG
>JAPLOJ010000021.1 GCA_026400795.1 Alphaproteobacteria bacterium | reverse complement strand
TCTGCCAACCCGTTTTGCTGCATACCGGCCAGCATGAGGACCCAGCCATGTTCGGCGTGCATTTCGCCGATCTTGGCCTGCCCACGCCCGATATCGCGCTTGGGGTTTCTGGCGGCAGCCATGCCGTGCTGACGGGGCGTTCCATGATTGCCTGTGAAACCGTCTGGAAATCGCGGCGCCCCGCTGCCGTGGTGGTGGCGGGCGATGTGGATGGCGCGCTCGCCGCGGCACTCGCCGCACGCAAGATGGGCATTACGCTGATCCATCTGGAAGCGGGGTTGCGTTCGGGCGAACGGGACCTGCCCGAAGAAATCAATCGCCGCGCCATTGATGCGATTTCAGATATTCTTTGGGCGCCGGATGAGGCAACCGCCGCGCGGCTGCGTCAGGAAGGCCATTCCGCCGCCGCAGTGCGGGCGGTGGGCAATGCCATGGTGGATACGCAGATCCGTCATTTGGCGGCGGCACGCGCCAAACGCCTGCCGCGTGGTCTCTCTCGTGGAGGTTACGGGCTTGTGACGCTGCACCGCGCCGGCAATGTGGACAAGCCCGAGCGATTCATTGCGCTGCTTGATGCGCTTTCTGCCGCAGCGCGGCATTTGCCGCTGATCTGGCCCATTCATCCGCGCGCGGCGGCGCAAATGAAGGCCTTTGGCTTTGTGCCGCCCGCGGGTGTGCGCATCATGCCGCCGCTTGGGTATCTGGAGTTTCTATCGCTGCTTTGTCGCGCGCGGCTGGTCGCGACCGATAGTGGCGGCGTGCAGGAAGAAGCAACCGCGCTTGGCCTGCCTTGCCTGACACTGCGCGGCGCCACTGAACGCCCCATCACCATCGCCGCCGGTATGAACCGGCTGGCAACGCCTGAAGAATTGCCTCAGCGCGTCATGGAAATCCTGAGCAGCCCCTTGCGCCAGGCAGGTCCTATTCCGCTTTGGGATGGGCGCGCGGGCATCCGCATGCGCGAGCATTTGCAAACCGTGCTGGAAGGTGACGAATGCCGCGCGATGGTGGCCTGATCCCGGTTTTGCTGGCGCGCCCGAAGGTATTGCTGCTGTCTGCCGCGCACCCGCCTGCCGATATTCGTGTGGTGATGAAGGAAGGCGTTAGCCTGGCTGAGGCCGGCTATGCGGTCAGCCATTTATGCCCCGAACCATCAACTGGCACAGCGCCCCTTCTGGTGGCGGGGGTGGCAATTAGCACCTTTCCAGCGCGGCGCGGTCGCTTGCGCCGCTTTTTTGGCATTCCGCGCCTTGCCATGCGCGCGGCCGGGCAGCGGGCCGAGGTTATTCATGCCTCCGAACCCGATGCCTGGGCGGCGGCGCTGCTCGCCGGCTGGTGGACCGGGGCGCGCATCATTTTGGATGTGCATGAACATTACCCATCGCGGCTGGATGGCAAGGCGCCGGCCATGCTGCGCCCCATGCTGCGCGGCCTGCTGCATGCCGTGTGTTGGGCGATGGGGCGCGCTGCCGATGCGGTGGTGGTCGCGAAGGATGGGTTGGAAGCGCCTTTTGGCGGCGAAGCGCAGGTGGTGAAGGTGCGCAATTACGCGCTTGGCGATGTGCCGCCGCGTGTTCATGCCGCTGGGCCCTTGACGCTGCTCCATTTAGGGGCGCTGACGCGCGCGCGCGGCTGGGCGCAGATGCTGGAAGCGCTGGCACTTTGCCCGCCCGAGACTCGGCTTTGCCTGATTGGCCGCTTCACCGATGACAGTGAGGCGGATTTCTGGGCGAGGGCCAAAGCGCTTGGCCTGACTTCGCGGATCACGGCTTTGGGATGGCTGCCGCATGAAGCCGCGCTGGCGGCGGCTTCGCGCTGCGATATTGCGCTGATCCTGTTCCAGCCGGGGGCGGAGAATCATCGGCTTGCTCTGCCGCATAAGCTGTTTGACGCCATGCTGGCTGGTCTGCCCGTGATTGCGCCCGCAGAAGCCGAGGAGGTTGCGGCGGTGATCGAGGCTGCCGGCTGCGGCGCCTTGGTAGATACCGCTGACCCCGCTGCCATCGCTGAGGAAGTGCAGCGCATGGCGAACCCGATGCGCCGCGCGGTACTCGGCCAAGCGGGCCGGGAAGCTGCTCTGGCGCACTTCTCCTGGGCGGGGGAAGCGCAGCGGCTTGTGGCGCTTTATGGCCGGCTGACGGGCTTTATGCCCCGCCAAAACGCCCGCGTGGCGTGAAGCGATTCCACCCTGGGCGATTCTAGGGTAGGAAAGGCTTGTGACACGCCGCCCTTCCAATCGGATTCTGCTGAATCTGGCCCTTGATGGCCTGCTTGCGCTGCTGGCCCTGGTGCTGGCGGTATGGGCGATCGCGCCGCGCCATTGGCCTTCTGGCGCTTGGTGGGCGGTGGCTGGGCCGGCGGCGGTGCTGGCCCTGCTGGCCACTGGTGCGGTGTTGCGCCTGCCGCAGCAGTATTGGCGCGTTGTTGGCTTGCGCGATGTGTTGGCGGTGGCGGGCGCGGCTTTGGGTGGCGCGCTGCTGTTCTGGATTGGCGGGCAAATCCTGGGCGGCTGGCAGCCGGCCAATCCCGCCTTTCCGCTGATCCATGCTGTGCTGCTTGGCGCCCTGCTGATCGGCGCGCGGGTTCTGGCCTTGGTGCAGGCCACGCGCCATGCCGGCGAAGCGGCGGCCGATGCGCAAGCGGTGCTGCTGGTGGGTGCTGCCGATGGCACCGATCTTTTCATTCGCGCGCTGGAACGTGATCGGCGCGCGCCTTATCGGGTTATTGGCATTCTGTCCTTACGGGCGCGTCAGGCGGGCCGGCGCATGCAGGGGCATTTGATCCTGGGCACGGTCGAGGAAGCGGATGCCGTATTGGATCGGCTGCGTGCAGAAGGGCGCTTGCCTGGGCTGATCGTGCTGTCTGGTCCTGATATTGAGGGCCCTGCCTTGGAAGCGCTGTTGGATGCGGCGGATCGGCATGGTGTTCCGCTGCGCCGTGCGCCCGCGCCAACGCGGCTTGATCCGGCAGGGAGTGAGGCCGCGCGCCGGGTGGAATTGCGACCGATTTCGATTGAGGATTTGCTCGATCGCCCGCAAGTGCCGCTCGACCGCGAAGGCATGGCGCGGCTGGTGCAAGGCCGGCGCGTGCTGGTGACGGGTGCGGGCGGCACGATTGGTGGCGAATTGGCGCGGCAGGTCGCGGCGCTTGGTCCGGCGATGCTGGTCTTGCTCGATCACGGCGAATTCCTGCTTTATGAAATTGATCTGGAATTGCGCGAAAAACACCCAGGTGTGCCACGCCGCGCGGTGCTGGCCGATGTGCGTGATGAGGCGCGCATTCGGCGGTTGTTTGAGGATATCAAGCCTGAATTGGTGTTCCATGCGGCGGCGCTGAAGCATGTGCCGATGGTGGAAAATGATCCGCTGGAAGGTGTGCTGACTAATGCGTTTGGCACGCGCGTGGTGGCGGAAGCGGCGCGCAGTGTGGGCACCGCCGCGATGGTGTTCATTTCAACCGACAAGGCCGTGAACCCGACATCGGTGATGGGTGCCTCGAAGCGCCTTGCCGAGATGTATTGCCAGGCTTTGGACCGCGAGGCGCGTCATGGTCGCGCGGGGATGCGCTGCATTACGGTGCGCTTCGGCAATGTGCTGGGTTCGACCGGCAGTGTGGTGCCGCTGTTTCGCCGGCAATTGGAACGCGGTGGGCCGCTGACCGTCACGCATCCCGATATGCGGCGCTATTTCATGACGGTGCGTGAAGCGGTCGGGCTTGTCTTGCAGGCGAGTGTGGTCGGCACCACCGATCCCGAAGGCCAGCCGCCGGAATTGGCCGAAGGTGGCATCTTTGTTTTGGATATGGGCCAGCCAGTGAAGATTGTGGATCTGGCGCGGCGCATGATCCGGCTTGCGGGGCTGCGCCCGGATGAGGATGTGGAAATCCGCTTCACCGGATTGCGCCCTGGTGAGCGGCTTTATGAAGAATTATTCCACGGCCAGGAACCGCCGCGCCCGACAGCCTTCCCTGGGCTTTTGGTGGCAACCCCGCGGACGGCGGATTCCGCCTTGGTAGGCCGCGCCATTGATGAAATGGCAGCGGCGGGGCGGGCAGGGAATGCGCGGCTTGCGCTTCAGCAATTGGCCCGGCTGGTGCCG
>JAPLOJ010000437.1 GCA_026400795.1 Alphaproteobacteria bacterium | reverse complement strand
TTGCGCAGCCGAACCTTATAACCGCGCGCCTGCAACAGCGCGCCGAGCGAAGCGGAAGCGATACCCTTACCAAGTGAGGAGACCACGCCGCCGGTGATGAATACGAACCGGGTCATGGGCGACCTCGATACCCCATCCCCCGATTCGGCGCCAGCAGGGCGTAGATGGGACCCGCCGCGTTAGATAATTCTTGAGATTTGTCGGGTTTACTGGCGACCGAGAGGCTTATCGCACCTTGGAAACCCTGGATTCTGCCGATGCGGATAGATACAAGACCCGATGGCTCGCAAATCATGATCCCCGAGACGGGCGATTTGGTACGCCTGACCCGTGATGAACCTGGCCCAATCGTGACCGCCCATGCCGGCGAATGGGGCCGCATCCTGCGCGTCACCAACCGCAATACGCTCGATATCCAGCTTGCCGGCTTCTCCCGCCCGCGCGGGGTCGCTATGGCGTTGGTCACCGACTTCCCCGCCATCAATGTAGTCCCCTGCGATGGGCGCGGGCTGCCGACCGATGGCAAGCATTGGGGGTCTTGGGAAGAACGCCGTGGCGGCGCCAGGGTCAGTGCCCGCCGTTAGACTAAGGGGCCACCAGTCAGGCTTGGTCAGGCCCATTCCATCGGTTCGGGCAATAGACCGGCTTGTTTCATAAGGGAGCGGTCAACTAGGAGCCTTTGCTCTTGCTCCTCGCTGTAACATTCTTCCAATTTGCCCATTTTGGTATTACGAACCTTAGCCCCTTGGCATAGCCGGGGATCACATTCGTTGCAGCAATATCGTTGACAACTCCCAATGCAACACCGCGCGGGCGGGAAAACCCGGCAAGCTGAATACCAAGCCTGCCACGGGCATTTATGCGCAAGACCCAGCCCCATTCCCCGGCACCCGCCATGGGCATTGGCCCCGGTTCGTCCCGGATCAACCGTACCATGTCACCAACTTCCACAATCGGCGTGACGCGGCCGTCATAGTGATAATTGAGTTTCATACGGTCTCGTGACCCTGCTAGAAAACCACGCAGCGCATCTTGATCCATTACTTAAGTCGAGGGACTAACGCTCATCTTTGCGCCCCGATCTGCCTCGGGGGCGGCATGGCTGGTCAAAATCACCCAACTGCCGCGCCCGCGCTTGGCCTCGGGAAATGCCGCAATCGCGCCCCGGCAATGCCCGCCACGCGGCGGGCCGCTGACAGGCCCTGAGGCGTGGGTTTGGTCGCCCTCCACAAAAAGCCAAGCGATCCCATGCGCGTCGAAAACACCCCAATATGCTGATTTAGCGACTGATTTTGCACTTTGATACCTGCGCTCTTGCCATTCAGCCGTAAGCTGGGGCGGGGTAGGATCCACAAATTCGGTATCTTCAACGAACCCTGCTAATATTATTGACTCAAAGCCGAGGAATTTGCTAACAAAGCCTTTGAGGTCAAGAGAAAGCCATGTCACTCGATTTCGCCATCCGCCAAATTGCTGTTCAGGACGCGCCTCGGCAATCGCCCCGGGCCGCCGGCCCGGATCGCGTGCCGGGGTCAGCCCCACCCACCCCATCGCCTGAGCTTGGGCCTGCCAACCCACGCTTGCGGATGGATTCGGACCTCGGCATGGTCATCATTGAATTCCGCGACACCACCGGGCAGGTTTCAACCAGCCTCCCCACGCCGCGGGAGCTTGAGGCTTACCGCGCCGCAGTGTTGTATGGTTCGTCGCTGCCTAGCGATATGGCGCCCAATAATGAAAGCGTTGAAGCCTTGATGAAGTCACGGCCTGGGCTGCCTCCCATAAACTCCTTGCCTCCTGGCTCTCCTGGGCAGTTTCCCAAGGCTGATCCCGCCAAGGAAAGTGTGGATCGCGTAACCTAAGGCTTATGCCGCTTCGCAATCCATAGTAGGTTTTTGACCGCGCCGTTCGGACAACAGAAATACTGGAATTGCATCTTTGCCCAGCGCTTAAGCTGGCTTGAAACTGCCCTAAAAACCGTCACGCCCCGGATAGGCGGCGATTTGACGGTGTGATCAGATCGCTTCACGCAATCACTTCATCAACCAAATGGCCGCGCTTTCGTAGCGCTCACCCCTTTCGTCGGCGCCTTTAATTCCTGCACCAGGGCCCAGACCCGATGTGAGTCCACCCGTATCTCGGGGTCATTCAGCAACCGGTCAAGCTCGGCCAATTTCCGGGTAATTTCGCTACCGGACATGCGCCAACTCCAGAAGGCTTGGCTAACAGTATTTGATCGTATCTTCCGGAGAGCCAAGTGATTCCTCTTGGCTTGAAAATACGCGGATGCATCAGGCAGCATGCTTGTGGCCCGCAAAACGCCTTTTCAACCAAAGCTGCTGGGCTGAAATCTCCCCATAACCGATGACTTAGCACAAGGCGGGATCCTTAACTTATTGGCAGAATTGCGCGTTTTGCTGCTGTCTTGGGCCTTCTTGCCATAGGGCGATTTCCCGATAAGTTATCATTGTCTTTGTCACACAAGGGAAGATCAAGCCATGAACTACAAGATCGAAACTATTGAAGGCATTGGCAAGGTCATGGGGGAAAAGCTGCGCGCCAGCGGCGTCGCCGATACGGCAGCCTTGCTGGCCAAAACCTCGAAACCAAAGGATCGAGAGGCACTTGCGGCGAAAACCGGCATTTCCGGGAAGCTCATTCTCAAATTCGCCAATCGTGCTGATCTGATGCGCGTGAACGGCGTTGGCGAGGAATACGCAGACCTGCTGGAAGCCGCCGGTGTGGATACGGTGCCGGAATTGGCGCAGCGCAAGGCGCAAAACCTGTTCGATGCCCTGACCAAAACCAATTCGGAGAAAAAGCTGGTGCGTCAGACACCGTCACTCAGCGCGGTGAAAAGCTGGATCGCAGCGGCGAAGGATATGCCGCGCGTGCTGCAATACTGAAGGTGCGGCTATCAATTGCGACGCGAAGCGCCCATCCCGGCGGTGGGCGCTTTCAATTCCTGCGCCAAGGCCCAAACGCGCCCGGCATCCATGCGGGTTTCCGGGTCGTTCAGTAGCCGGTCAAGCTCGGCCAATTTCCGGGTAATTTCGCTATCGGACATGCGCCAACTCCGCCACGCCTGAACTGAAGCATCAGGCAGGGTGGTTATGGTCCGCAAAAGCGTCCGAAAAATGGAGGAATTCCGGCCGCGCTATGGTTTCGCGCAGCCGGCAACAACCCCTCAGGCCGCGAGCCGCACCGCGCGCACGCCGCGCATCCGCCCGCCCGGAATGGCGCCCTTGATGCCCGCCGCCATATCGGCCGCCGCCAGCAGGCCATTCCAAGCCACGCCGGTGTCCACACCCATGCGGCGAAACATCCACACCACATCTTCGGTTGCCACATTGCCGGTGGCGCCAGGCGCGAAGGGGCAGCCGCCAATACCGCCCGCGGCGCTATCAATCACGCGGCAACCGGCGGCATAGGCCGCGGCCACATTGGCCACACCCATGCCGTAAGTGTCATGGCCATGAAAGGCAAAGCGCTGGCCCCAAGAGGCCTCAGCCTTTTCAAAAACGCGCCGCACCTGATCGGGGCTGGCGTTGCCAGTGGTATCCGCCAGGGCAATTTCCATATCGGGGTTCAGCGCCACGATGCGTTCCACCCAATCCAAGGCTTCAGCATCTTCCAACACGCCATCAAAGGGGCAATGGAACACGCAGGAAAGATTGAAGCGGATCAGCGTGCCCTTCGGCGTATCGCGCACCAAGGATGCCAATTCCGCAAAACTTTCTTCCCGCGTGCGGTTCAGATTGGCCTTATTGTGCCCCGCCGTTGCCGACATGAAAAAGCCAAGCCGTTCCGCGCCCCCCGCCAAGGCCGCATCAAAGCCGCGCCGATTGGGCACCAGCACCGTGCTTTCCAACCCCGGCAGCGTTCTCGTGAAAGCCAGCACCGCCGCCGTATCCGCCATTTGCGGAATGGCCTTGGGCGACACGAAGGACCCGATTTCCATCCGCCGGAGCCCCGCATCATACAGCGCCTGGATCAGGGCGATTTTCACCTCGGTCGGCACGAAATCACCGGTGATGGATTGAATCCCGTCACGCGGGGCGACTTCGCTGATGGTCACCTTGCCGGTCATGCCTGCTTCTCCTTCGTTTCACCCAGTAATTCGCCGAACACATGATCATTATGCGCCCCCGCCGCCGGGCCTGGCCAGCGCACCACATCCTGCGGCGTCACGCCATCAAAGCGGAAGGGTGCCGCCGGGTGCAGCACCTGGCCCAACAAAGGGTCCGCCACTTCCATCACCCAGCCACGCTCACGGAAATGCGGGTCATTGGCGCAATCGGCCATGTCA
>JAPLOJ010000446.1:1610-6743 GCA_026400795.1 Alphaproteobacteria bacterium | reverse complement strand
TCTGTTTGCAAGGGGTTTTAGCATGTTCGGACGCCTATTCGGCTTCCTGTCCGCCGATATGGCCATTGACCTCGGCACCGCGAATACGCTGGTCTATGTGAAGGGCCGGGGCATCGTTTTGAATGAGCCGAGTGTGGTCGCTATTTCCGATGTGCGTGGCCGTAAGCAGGTGCTGGCGGTGGGTGAGGAAGCGAAGCTCATGCTGGGGCGGACGCCGGGGAACATCTCGGCCATTCGGCCGCTGCGTGATGGCGTGATCGCGGATTTCGAAGTGGCGGAAGAAATGATCAAGCACTTCATCCGCAAGGTGCATAATCGGCGCGGTTTTGCCTCCCCCATGATTATTGTGTGTGTGCCTTCGGGCTCCACCGCGGTGGAACGGCGCGCCATTCAGGAAAGTGCTGAAAGTGCCGGCGCGCGCAAGGTGCTGCTGATTGAAGAACCGATGGCGGCGGCGATTGGCGCCGGCCTGCCGGTGACGGAACCTTCGGGGTCCATGGTGGTGGATATTGGCGGCGGCACCACGGAAGTGGCCGTGATCAGCCTGGGCGGCATTGTCTATGCGCGCAGCGTCCGCGTTGGTGGCGACAAGCTGGATGAGGCGATCATTTCCTATATCCGCCGGCAGTTCAATTTGCTGATCGGTGAAAGCACCGCGGAACGGATCAAACTTGAAATCGGCGCCGCCGCCCCGCCGGAGGATGGTGAGGATGGCCCAACCGCCGAAGTGAAGGGCCGCGATTTGATGAATGGCGTCCCGCGCGAAGTGATTGTCAGCCAGCGCCAGGTGGCGGAAGCGCTTGCCGAACCTGTGGGCCAGATTGTGGATGCGGTGAAGACCGCGCTGGAAAACACGCCGCCGGAGCTTGCCGCCGATATCGTGGATAAGGGCATTGTGCTGACCGGCGGCGGGGCTTTGCTCGGCCGGCTGGACCAGGTGCTGCGCGATGCGACTGGCCTGCCGGTTGTTGCGGCAGAAGATGCGCTTTCCTGTGTGGCACTTGGCACTGGGCGCGCGCTTGAGGATATCAAGCGGCTCCGTCATGTGCTGACATCCATGTATTGAAGGGGATCAAGGGGGTAGCCCAGCGTGATCAGGCTCAGTATCCCTCTACGGCAGGCATTGGCGCGGCTTTCGCTGCCGATCATGATTGCCGTCGCCTTCGGGGTGATGCTGCTGGGCAAGGCGGATACGCTGCTTGTGGAGCGGCTGCGCATTACGCTTTCTGACGCGCTGACCCCGATTTATGGCGCGATTTCCCAGCCGGTGAACGCGGTTGAGGAAGCGATTGAGGAAATCCAGAGCCTCGCGACACTCCGCAGCGACAATGCCAGGCTGCGTGAGGAAAATGAGCGTCTGCGCCGCTGGCATGCGGCAGCGCTGGGGCTTGAGGCGGAGAATACGCTGCTGCGGCGCCAGCTTGGCTTCATGCCGGAAGCCGCGCCCAATTTCCACGCCGCGCGCGTGGTGGCGGATGGAGGCGGTACCTATGCCCGCGCGGTGCTGCTGGCGGTCCCGCCGCAACATGCCATCCGCAAGGGCCAGGTTGCCCTGGATGAACGCGGCTTTGTGGGCCGCGTGACGGAAGTGGGCTCACGCTCTGCCCGCGTGCTGCTGGCGACAGATATGAACAGCCGCGTGCCGGTGACGCTTGAAGGCAGCCGCGCGCGCGCGGTGATGGCCGGCACCAATGGCGCGCGGCCACGCTTGGCGCATTGGCCGGAAGGCGTCATTCCGCAGGAAGGCGAACGCGTGGTGACTAGCGCCCAGGCCAATGCCTTCCCAGCCGGCCTGCCGGTGGGCGTGGTGCGGCGCAACGCGCAAGGGTCCTTGGAAGTGGAGCTTTTCGCCCGGCTCGATAATCTGGAAATGGTGCGGCTGTTCGATTTCGGTCTTTCGGGCATTCTGCCGCCGGAAGCGGTGGCGCGCCCGGAACCCCGCCCGGCGCGGCGCTAAAGCAGCGCCATGAGTCTCTCGCCCAAACTCCGCGCGCCGCCGCCCGGGCGCCCGGAACCGCCGCAGGATTTGGCGCGGCGGATTGAAGCGCTGCTGCGTTTGGCCTTTCCGTTGCTGTCTACCGCGGTGGTGCTGATCCTCTCGGTGACGCCCACTGGCCTGCCGGCGCTGGCCTTTGCACTGGCCATGCCTTCTGTTGCCTTCTGGACCGTATTTCGTCCTGCCGGCATGGCGCCGCCCATCGTGTTCATCCTGGGGCTATTGCTGGATTTGCTAACCTTGGCGCCGCTTGGCGTGCATATCATTGCGCTGCTGGCGCTGCATGGGGCTGCGATGCGGCTCCGCTTCTGGTTGGCGCGGCAAGGCTTCTTCATGGTGTGGCTCTGCTTTTGCCTGGGCGCCTTGGGCGCGATCCTACTTGCCTGGGGTTTCACCGCGCTTTTGCTGCTGACCTTGCCGCCCTGGCCACCGATATTGCACACGCTGCTGCTGACGGCAGGGCTCTATCCGCCCATCGCCATTATCCTATCGCGCGCACATGAAGTGATGCGCCGGGCGGAGGATTTGCCATGAAGCTCTGGCCCGGGCGCCGCGCTTCCGGCTTTGGCGCCAATACGAACATCAAGCGTGAAGAAGAACGCCGGCGCAGCATTTTCACGCGCCGCGCCGCGTTGCTGGGCGTGGTGCAGTTGGGCGCTCTCGGCTTTCTTGGGCATCGGCTTTATCGGTTGCAGATTGAAGAAGGCCGACGCTACGCGACACTCGCAGAAGAAAACCGTGTCAGTGCCAGGCTTTTTGCCCCGCCGCGCGGGCGTATTTTGGATCGGCGCGGCGATGTGGTTGCCGGCAATCGGCTGAATTGGCGGGCCCTTCTGGTCGCGGAACAGACGGCTGATGTCACCGCCACCATCGAAACCTTCTCCCGCATCGTGCCCTTGCAGGATCATGAAAAGGCGCGGATCGAACGCGACATTCGCCGCAATCGCCGCTTCGTGCCCGTGATCCTGCGCGAATTCCTGAGCTGGGAGGAAATGGCAGCGATCGAGGTGAATGCACCAGACCTGCCTGGTGTTTCCGTGGATATGGGCACGACCCGCATCTATCCCGAAACCGAACATCTGGCGCATGCGCTTGGCTATGTCGGCACGCCAACCGAACAGGATTCCGGCGAGGAAGGCTTGGTGCATCTGCCCGGCATGCGCGTGGGCCGCGCCGGGCTTGAACGCTTTCATGACCGCGTGTTGCGTGGCCGCGCCGGTGCCGTTCAGGTTGAGGTGAATGCGCTTGGCCGCGTGATCCGCGAATTGGATCGGCGCGAAGGCATCCCCGGCCAGGATGTGCAAATTTCCATGGATACCGGGCTGCAAAAGGCCATTCGCGACAAGATTGAGGAAGGCACCACCGCAGTGCTGTTGGATGCGCGCAATGGCGAAGTGCTTGCCATGGCGACCAAGCCTTCCTTTGACCCCAATATCTTCAATTCCGGTGTCAGCGCAGCGCAATGGCGACAATGGACCGCGTCGCGTTCCACACCGCTGATCAACAAGGCCACCAATGGGCTTTATGCGCCCGGGTCCACTTTCAAGATGGTGGTGGCGCTGGCGGCGCTGGAAGCCAAGGTCTGCCGTCCCAACGATACTGTGCATTGCCCCGGACATTTCGATTTCGGCGATAACCGATTCCATTGCCACAAGCAAAGCGGCCATGGCGGGATGAATATGCGCACCGCCATCGCACAAAGCTGCGATGTCTATTTCTACGAAATGGCGCGCCGCACCGGCATGGATAAAATCGCCGCCATGTCCAACCGCTTCGGCCTTGGTGTGGATTTGGACATTGAATTGCCCGGCACACGCCGCGGCCTGGTGCCAACCCGCGGCTGGCGGCAGGCGCAGGGTCATGCGTGGAATATCGGCGATACCATTGTCCATGGCATCGGCCAGGGTTTCTATCAGCTCACGCCGCTATCCCTTGCGGTCATGACCGCGCGGCTTGCCACCGGGCGCGCCGTGCAACCGCATCTGACGCGCGCGATTGCCGGCCAGCCGGTGCGCGGTGGCAAGCCAGAGGATTGGCCATCGCTCGGCATTCCTGAAGCCGATTTGCGTGTGGTGCGTGAATCCATGTGGGCAGTGGTGAATGGCGGCGGCACGGCGGGGGCGGCGCGGCTGCCAGGCCAATACGGTGTCATGGCCGGCAAGACCGGGACCACGCAGGTCAGGCGCGTTTCCCGCGAACAGCGCGAAAGGGGTTTTAATGTCGCGACCCTGCCGCGCGAATGGCGCCCTCATGCACTGTTTGTTGCTTATGCGCCTTATGACAATCCGGTCTTCGCCCTTTCGGTGATTGTGGAACACGGCACCAGGGGTTCGGGCGCTGCGGCACCGCTTGCGCGCGATATTATGGTGGAAGCCTTCCAGCGCCTGCCCATCACACCCACACCGCGTGACCCGCGCGTGGCGGAGCTTGGCCGATGATTTTCGAACGTCGGCTGCTCACGGAAAGTCGCGGCGCTGGCCTGGTTTCCAAGCTCTGGCGCGTGCCTTGGCTTTTTGTGCTGCTGCTGAGCGGCATCGCCGCAATTGGCTATGTCGCGCTTTGGACAGCAGGCAGCGGCAACGCGGATGCCTATGCGCAGAAGCACGCGCTGCGCTTCGGCTTCTGCCTGGTGATCATGCTGAGCATCGCCTTCATTGATATCAGGATCATCCTGCGCTTCGCCTGGGTGGGTTATGCCTTGGCGCTTGGCTTGCTGGTGCTGGTGCTGTTTCATGGCAATGTCGGCAAGGGCGCGCAGCGTTGGATTGATCTCGGCCCGGTGCAATTGCAGCCATCGGAACTCATGAAAATCATGCTGGCTCTGGGCTTGGCGGCCTGGTTCCATCGCGCATCCTGGGAACGCATGGGCAATCCGCTGTTTCTGATCCCGCCGGCATTGATGGTATTGGTGCCGGTCGGTTTGATCCTGAAGCAACCCAATCTGGGCACTGCGCTGATCACCGGCATGATCGGCGCTGCCGTGTTCTGGGCGGCGGGCATGCGCTGGTGGAAATTCGCGCTCATGGCAGGCGCGACGGCCATTGCCGCCCCCATCGCCTATGATCATTTGCGCGATTATCAGCGCGCGCGCATCACAACCTTTCTTGATCCGGAAAGCGATCCGCTCGGCGCCGGCT
>JAPLOJ010000446.1:0-1579 GCA_026400795.1 Alphaproteobacteria bacterium | reverse complement strand
GTTCGGGCGGGATGTGGGGCAAGGGCTTCCTGCAAGGCACGCAGGGGCATTTGAACTTCCTGCCGGAAAAGCAGACGGATTTCATCTTCACCCTGATCGCCGAGGAATTCGGCTTCACCGGCGCCATCGCCACATTATTCATGCTGCTGGCGGTGATTGTGTTCTGCTACATCGTCGCCTTCCGGTCGCGCCATCAATTCGGCCGGCTGCTGGCGATTGGGCTTGGCACCAATTTCTTCCTGTATGTCTTTGTGAATGTCGCCATGGTCACCGGCGCCATTCCGGTGGGCGGCGTGCCGCTGCCGCTGATCAGCCATGGCGGTTCGGCCATGCTGACGGTGATGATCGGCTTCGGCCTGCTGCTTTCAGCCTATGTGCATCGAGAAGCCGAATTGGGGCCGATGCGTGAATAGCCCCCCTCGCGCCATGCCATGAACACCGCGCGGCTGATGCTGGCTTGGGTGCTGTTTGGGCTCGCCGCCGGCATTGTGCTGCAAATCTCGGGGCATCCCGCTTATGCCACCATCGCCTGGGCAGCGGCTTCCCTGCCTGTCGCGCTGCATGTGGCGATTGGCGTGGTCCGCTCCCTTTTGGGTGGGCGGCTTGGCGTGGATGTGATTGCGCTTTTCTCCATCCTGGGCGCGCTGGCACTGGATGAAGCCGCCGCCGCCGCGGTGATCGCGCTGATGGTCGCGGGTGGCGAGGCTTTGGAAGCCTGGGCCGAGGGCCGCGCGAAAGGCGCGCTGACCGAACTTCTGGCGCGCGCCCCGCGCGGTGCGGCGCGCATCAGCAATGGCGAAATCACCGAAATCACGCTGGATGCCATCGCGCCGGATGATCTGCTGCTGGTCCGCCCCGGAGAAACCGTGCCTGCCGATGGCACTTTGGAAGATGCCGGCGCGACGCTTGATGAAAGCATGCTGACCGGCGAACCGCTGCCCGTTGCGCTGGCCCAAGGGGCCAGGCTGCGCAGCGGCGCTGTCAATGCCGGCAGCGCCTTTCGCATGCGGGCCAGCGCCGGGGCCGCGGGCAGCACCTATGCCGCCATCATCCGCCTGACCCAAGCCGCGTCACAATCCCGCGCACCACTGGTGCGGCTTGCTGATCAATGGGCCATTGCCTTCATCATCCTGACCTGCTGCCTGGCTGGCGCGGCCTGGGGCCGGCGCGGCCTGGCTGATCTCCGGCGACCCTCGCCGCGCGCTGGCGGTGCTGGTGGTGGCCACACCCTGCCCGCTTATCCTGGCTGCCCCCATTGCGCTGATCGCCGGCATTGGTCGCGCGGCGCGGCGGGGCATTGTGGTGAAGGGCGGCGCGGCACTCGAACGGCTGGCCCGCATCCGTACCGTGATTTTCGATAAGACCGGCACGCTGACACCAGGCCGGCCAAAGCTGGCAGGGATTGAGGCTGATCCCGCGCTTGGCCGCGATGCCGCGCTGCGTCTGGCCGCTGCCTTGGCGCAGGCTTCCACCCATCCTGTTTCCGTCGCCCTGGTCGCCGCTGCCCGCGCGCGCGGCTTTGATCTGCCCGTCCCCGAAAGCGTTGAGGAAACCCCAGGCGGCGGGCTTTCCGGCCTGG
>JAPLOJ010000071.1 GCA_026400795.1 Alphaproteobacteria bacterium | reverse complement strand
GATTCATCATCAGTGCCTTGTCAGATGATGTGCTGACGCTGGCCGTCGGGCGTTGTGTGGCGGGGGTCGGTGTTGCGGCGGGGCTGATGGCCATGCTGAAGGCCAATACGCAATGGTATCCCAGGGAACGTGTCGCGGCGGTGACGGGTGCTGGCTTGTTCTTCGCATCCATGGGTGGGCTTGCTGCCACCATGCCGGTGCAATGGGCGCTACCCTTTATTGGCTGGCGTGGAGTTTTTGCCGTGCTGGCTCTACTCGCCATCATGGTATCGGCCTGGATCTGGTTTTCCGTGCCCAATGCACCGCCGGGTGTAGCACCCGCGCCGCGGCGCAGCTTGCGCCAGGAAATCGGCGAATATGGGCGCATCTTCAAAGACCCGGTTTTTCTGCGCCTGGTGCCGACGGTTGGCATGCTCTCCACGCTGAACTTCACCTATCAGGGGCTGTGGGCGGGGCCTTGGCTGCGTGATGTCGGCGGCTTGGATGATGGGGCGCGCGCCGCTGCCTTGCTGATCTATGCGCTTGGCATGATGTTCGGCAGTCTTTTCACAGGGCAGGCGGCATCGTTGGCGCAAGCGCGCGGTTTTTCGCCCATGCTGATGCCCTATATCGGTGTGGCGGGCTGCTTATTTGCGCAGGCCATGCTGATGCTAGGGCCGAGTAATTTTTGGGTCATGGCCTTCCTATGGTTCTTCTTTTCCTTCTCAGGCTCCGTTGGACCCGCGGGCTATGCTGCGATTGCGCAAGGCTTTCCGCCGGCTTTGGCGGGACGCGTTTCCACCGCCATCAATTTCCTGATGCTCTGCGTGGTGTTCGTCTTCCAGACAGGGATCGGTGCCATTCTTGATCTCTGGCCGCGCAACGCGACTGGCGGCTGGGCGCCTGAGGGTTATGTCTGGGCGCTGGGCATGACATTCTCTGTCCAATTAGCAGCAGCGCTTTGGATTTTCATGCCCTGGTGGCAAGCACGAAAGGAACCCGCGTGATGGAAAAAAGAGTGACCAAAATCTTGGATCGCTATCGGGTGACCAAGGGGCGCGGCTTTCGCCTGAAGGATTATGACCCAGGCGATACCGCCGCGCTTGAGATGGAAAAAACTGCGGCCGAGGCGCTGCTGCAACAGGGTGTCGTGCGGCTCGCGGAGATGCAGGACAAGCTCTATGCGCAGGATCGCTGGTCGGTCTTATGCATCTTCCAAGCGATGGATGCCGCGGGCAAAGATGGCGCCATCCGGCATGTGTTTTCAGGCGTCAATCCGCAGGGCTGCCAAGTACATTCCTTCAAGGCGCCTGGGCCGATAGAATTGGACCATGATTTCCTGTGGCGCCACTCCGTTGCACTACCGGAGCGTGGGCGCATCGGCATTCATAATCGTTCCTGGTATGAGGAAGTGTTGGTGCTGCGCGTGCATCCGGAATTGCTTGCGCGCCAAAGGCTACCGCCTTCCCTGATTGGCAAGAAAATCTGGGACGAAAGGCTGGAAGACATCGCGGCCTATGAACGCTATCTGGCGCGCCAGGGCACGGTCGTGTTGAAATTCTTCCTGAATGTGAGCAGGGAAGAACAGAAAAAGCGCTTCCTTTCCCGCATTGAGGAGCCCGAGAAGAACTGGAAATTCTCACCCAATGATGTCGCGGAACGCGCCCATTGGGATGATTACATGAAGGCCTATCAGACCGCGATAAGCGCGACAGCCGCGCCTCATGCGCCGTGGTTTGTGGTGCCGGCGGATGCGAAATGGTTCACGCGCCTGGTGGTGGTGGCCGCCATTATCGAAGCGCTTGAAAAGCTCGATCTGCATTACCCCGCGGTTACCAAGGAACAGAGCGCAGCACTTGCGGTCGCCAAGAAAAGCCTGGGGTGAACAAGGCTAATCCCCCACCGCATCCAGCACATGCAGCGCATAGGTATAGGCCGCACCGGCATTAAGCGCGATAGCGACGCCAAGCGCTTCGGCGATTTCTTCCTTGGTGGCACCGGCGGCCTTGGCTTTGCGTGCATGGGCATCAATGCAGCCATCGCATTTCGTGGTGATGGCAACGGCAAGGGCGATGAATTCGCGCGTCTTGGCATCCAAATGCTTGGTCTGCGCCGCACCATTTGAAAGCGCCACAAAACCCTTGACGATATCAGGGTGTAATTGCCCCAATTCCTTGCCGCGCGCCTTCAGCCCGGCGCTGTATTTTGCCCAATCCTTGACTTCAGTCATGGCTCATTATCCTTTCAACGCATTACGGCCGCAGCGGCGCTGGCATC
>JAPLOJ010000198.1 GCA_026400795.1 Alphaproteobacteria bacterium | reverse complement strand
CCCGCAATTGCTGGCGATTGCGCCGAAGCATTTGCCCGTCGCTGCCTGCCGCGCGGTGGTGAACAGCCTGGTCAAGAGCCGCCTGCTGATTGAGGTGGCTGCACCGCGCGATCAATTGGCGATGGTGTGGCGGAAGGATGCGGATGGCACGCCAATCCTAATCCAGGTGACGGATGAGGGGCTGCGCGCCATTGGCATTGACCCGAATGAGGGACGCGTGACGCGCGAGCCGGCGGCACAGGGCGGGGAAGACAACGCACAGCAGGCCGAGGAGCAGCCTTCCGCCGAGGCCGCCGCAACCGCGCCCGAGGCGCCCAACATGGGAAGCGTGAACCTGCGCGAAGCTGCCGAACGCCTGCTCGCAGCCTGGGAGGAAACGCCACCCGCGAATGCAGACAAAGACCCCATCACGCGCGCGATGGACATGCTGCGCAACGCGCTCTCACGGCGCGGCACACGCGCCACGGGCGCGCCACGCAAGCCGCGCGAGGGCACCAAGCAGGAAGTGGTGCTGGCGATGCTCCGCCGCCCTGAGGGCGCGACGGTAGCGCAAATCGCCGAGGCCACCGGGTGGGCGCAGCACACGGTGCGCGGCTTTTTCGCCGGGCTGAAAAAGCGCCAAGGCATCACGGTGGAGATCGCCGAGCGCATCCGCCAAGTCGGCCCAAACAAGCAGGGCGCAAAAGGATCCTACACCGTCTACCGCGTGACGGAATGAAGCTGCCCAGCCACAGCGGGATGAATGATTGCCAAGCCCAGCGAGAGGGGTATTCCCCCTCGTGATCCAGCACCATCCGTACCGCTCGGGCACGGACTTCAGGGGAAAACTCGTTCGTCGTCTTGCTCACAAGGGCTCCATCCTATTTGGAAGTTGGAGCCCCCGGCAAACCCGGGGCGGTTCAGAGGATTGAAACGCCACCCGCAGCACAAAAATGCCAGAGAGCTGTACCCCAGCAGAAAATCCGACGGTTTGCGAAGGGAAAGGCGTCGCAACAAAGCAGCTTGCCCATCGAAACCGAATTACTGAATGCTTGCAGCTCAAAAGTAATTTAGCCTCGGGGGCGCCTCATGCTTGTTCCAATTCTTGCCGCCTTTCTGTTCCTGTCCATTGGCCAAAACGTTAGCGCGCAGGTCATCGAGGAACAGTTCAACCTTCCCGTCGCCATCCGTCATGCCAGCGCGGGTGAGGTGCGTCAGGAAGTGGTTGTCACGGTATTCAGGGATTCCCGCAGGCCACGCTCGCCCTATCTGGTGCTCGGGCATGGGCGCGCGGGCAAGCCCGAGGAACGCGTCACCCTTGGCAGAGCGCGTTACACGGCGAATAGTCAGTATTTCGTCTCGCTTGGCTTTGCGGTTTTTGTACCAACCCGCATTGGATACGGGGTCACCGGTGGCCCCGACCTTGAAGATACGGGGCCGTGCAACATCAAGAATTACCCGCCGGGTTATGATGCCGCTGCACAACTTACCACCCAAGTCATCGCCTATGCGCGGCGCCTTCCCTATGTAGACCCAGGGCGCGGCCTTGTTGTCGGGCAATCCTTCGGTGGCGCCACCGCCATCACCATGGCAACCCGGCCAACCGAGGGGCTAGTGGCCACCGTGAATTTCGCGGGCGGCGGAGGCGGAAATCCTACAGCCCGCCCCGGCCAACCCTGCCGCCCTGATATGCTGCGCGCGATGTTTGCCGATTACGGGCGCAGCGCGCGCATTCCGACGCTTTGGCTTTACTCGGAAAATGATCGCTATTTTGGATCGTCCCAGCCAAGGGCGTGGTTTGATGCCTTTGTCGCGGCTGGCGGGCGCGCGAAGTTTATCCAACTGCCCGCCAATGGCGATGATGGCCATTCAAGCTTCACCCGCAACCCCACTGCCTGGCGCCCGCATTTTGAAGCTTTCCTGCAAGAGGTCGGCTTCCGCAATAATCGGTAAGGTCAAACTGGCGTCGGTCGCGAAGCGATCACGCCGAGGCCATGTGGCGCCGCTATTTCGTCCCTCCATGCTTTTGTGCACGACGTTCGGTGCGCTTGTCCGGCCGCCGCACCCTCACATTGACAGCCGGGGCCGCGCGATGTTGGCTATCATCGGCCTCGAGAGAGGGTAAGGAGGAAAATGCCATGAAGAAGCGCCAAATCCTGCGTGCTGCGGCCGGCCTTGGATTGCTGGCCGCCCCCGCCTATGCGCAAGCGCCTTT